>JANNCX010000050.1:0-1897 GCA_031387145.1 Salinibacterium sp. | reverse complement strand
CGCCTCGTCGGGGTGGTGACCATTGACGATGTCCTTGACTATCTGCTGCCGGATGACTGGCGAAGTACGAGCGAGCCCCGACCCCGTTTTGACGATACTTCGACGGCAGCACTGCCCCTAAAAGCCAGCACAAAAGAAAGCACCAAGGGAAGGAGGACACCCAGTGGCACGCGCTAAGAACCGCAGCGATAACCGGCTCGACTCCCCCAAGGGTTTGCGCACCAACTTCTCGATTTTTCAGAGCCGCGACCGCATGGGTCGGTTCTCCGAGTCGTTCGCTCGAGGCATGGGTACACCGTGGTTTCTCGTCGGAATGACGATCGTCGTTATCGTGTGGATCGCCTACAACACGCTCGCGCCAGTCGAGAATCAGTTCGACCCGAGGCTCACGAACTTCACACTCTTGACGCTCATCCTGTCGCTCCAGGCGTCGTACGCGGCGCCAATGATCTTGCTCGCGCAAAACCGTCAAGACGACCGCGACCGAGTGCAGATCGAGCAAGACCGCCAGCGAGCCGAGCGCAACCTCAACGACACCGAGTACCTCGCGCGTGAGGTCGTCGCGCTCCGTCTCGCGGTCAAGGATCTCGCGAGCAAAGACTTCATTCGCGCAGAGTTGCGCGACTTGCTCGAAGAACTCGATCGCGACCGCGACCCGAAGGTCGATTGAGCTTGTCGAAATCCTCTGAAGGCGGATTGAGCCCGTCGAAATCCAACGACCGTGAAACTGCGATCCGCACCGCGCTCGCGGCAGTGATCGACCCCGAGATTCGGCGTCCTGTCACCGAGCTCGACATGATCGGCGCCGTGTCGGTCGATGACGCCGGTGCGGCATCCATCGACCTGAAATTGACGATTGTCGGATGCCCGGCAGCGGCAACAATCGAGCGCGATGTCAGGGCGGCCGCGGAATCCGCTGAAGGAATCACGGCGGTAGACGTGCGCGTGAGCGTCATGACCCGCGAAGAGCGCGACGCTCTCATTGCGCGCATTCGGCCCGCTAAGGCGTCGCAATTCGGCGCCGACTCGCTCACGCGCATCTTCGCGATCACAAGCGGTAAGGGCGGGGTGGGCAAATCGACACTCACGGCGAACCTCGCTGTCGCAATCGCCGCCGAGGGGCTGCGCGTCGGGCTCATTGACGCGGACGTGTTCGGATTCTCGATCCCGGGCCTCTTGGGCATAGCGGGGTCAAAGCCGACCAGGGTCGGCGACATGATCCTTCCGCCCGTCGCGTTCGACGTCAAAGTCATCTCGATCGGCATGTTTCTCGAGTCATCGACGGCCGTCTCGTGGCGCGGACCGATGCTTCACCGCACTATCAATCAGTTTCTCACCGACGTCTTCTTCGGTGATATCGACGTGCTGCTCATCGACTTGCCGCCGGGCACGGGCGACGTCGCAATCTCGCTCGGCCAACTGCTCCCCCACGCCGAAGTCATTGTCGTCACGACTCCGCAAGCGGCCGCGGCCGAGGTCGCAGAACGAAGCGCGATCGTTGCCCGCCAAACCGGTCAGACGGTAATCGGCGTCGTCGAGAACATGGCTGGTTTCGCGCAGCCCGACGGGTCGGTGCTCGAGCTGTTCGGTTCGGGTGGGGGCGCGGATGCCGCGTCCCGCTTGTCGACGCCGGAACAGCCTGTGCCCCTGCTCGCGTCGGTCCCTTTGAGCATTGCGCTACGCGAAGGTGGGGACGCTGGGCGCCCCGTCGTGCTCGAGTACCCCGAGGATGCCGCTGCTCGCGTCATCCGCGCGCTCGCTCACGACCTCGCGACGCGAGGCCGAGGCTTAGCGGGCCGAAAGCTCGGCCTGAGCGTCAGCTAGCGGTTCGTCGGAATGCGGCGGTATCCGTCGCGCGCGATGAGTGAGATCGTTCCGACGATGGCCGAGACGCTGA
>JANNCX010000226.1:0-4570 GCA_031387145.1 Salinibacterium sp. | reverse complement strand
CGCGAGCTCCAGCGAAATCGACTCCGGGTCGATGCCGAGCATCCAACCCAGGGTGTCGGGTAGGAGCGTGCCGTCGGCCACGCCAGCCCGGTGGGTTGCGATCAGGTGGGCGGGAAACCGGCGCGCGGATGCATCCTGCATGCGCTGCGCGACGCCGTCCTGCTGAGTGGTCTGACGGCCGTGGGCTCGGCCAATAACTGCCTGCGTCTTCTCCTCAAGTGCCGACGCGACTGTCGCCGACGGAACAACGCCAAGCGCTTCGAATCGTTTCTGCAACGCCAATGTAGACACTCCGGTGCCCCAAAGAAATTCGCCGAGATCACGCTCTGACGCTTCAGGCCACGCGACTTGATCGACGACCGTTCTGGGCAACAAGAACTCGGCCGCGAAAGCGTTCGCGCGCCGTTCCGCCGCCGGATCGTCACACGCACTATCGCCTCGCTCTGACAGTTCACCGTTGACAATATGCGCTAGCTCGTGGGCCAACGACCAATTCTCGTAGAACCAACTACCTGTCTCGCCCAACACGATGATTCGATGCCCAAGAACCTCCAGAGCAAAACCACTGTCCACCCGCGGAATCCGAACCACGTCGATGCCGAACTCATCCTCGATGTGGTCAGCCAGTCGTCGCACAAACTCCGAGTCTCCGCGGCTCGCGAGCCGCGCCCGAGCCTCTTTCGCCGTCCGCGGCAGCGGGCGCTTCGCGGCGGGCAGGCCGCTCCCATATGCCTGCACGTAGGCTAGCGCAACGTCGGCCAGCACACCCTCGGCGTCGGACCAGGCGAGTGGTTCGTGAAGTTTGGTGTCTTGATTGAATGTGTGTCGCCCCGCGTAGCGAACGGTGAACGGGTCGCCCTCGCCGGTCACGAACCAGTGCGCAGAGGTACCCAAACGGCCCGCAATGTCGACAAGCTCCGTCGCGGTGAAGGCGCGCTTTCCGTTCAAGGACCTTGAGAATGCGTCGGCGGGAATGTCGACCTGTGCTGCGAAATCGGCCTGACTTGTGCCGGGATATAGCTCCTTCAGACGCGCGCGAACACGCGCCCCGATCTGCTCCTCCATGCCACCATCATAGGTCGGCAATTGGGATTTTCCCAATATCAGTGTTGTCATGCCTTGATTCTCGCCGCCCGTAGGCCCAGAACCGGCTTGTCCACACAACGGGGCAGCTCCGCGCTCAAGCCAGGCGCGGTGGAGGAGTGGATTAGCCCTGCAGCGGGCGGATCCCGTTGAGAACGTCACCGAGCGCGTCGGCCTCGATCTCGAGATCGTTATGGGTCTGAAGGTTGATCCAGAATTGCGCGGACGTGCCAAAGTAGCGACCGAGTCGCAACGCGGTGTCCGCTGTGATTCGACGCTGCCCGTGCACAATTTCGTTGATTCGTCGCGGAGGCACGGAAATGGCGACCGCGAGCCGATGCTGAGTGATGCCGAGTGGGCCGATGAAGTCCTCCATCAGAACCTCTCCGGGGTGAATCGAGGCAAGCTTCGTCATGTCGTCATTCCCCGTAGGCCAACCGCATCCCCGCGACAGCGCCCGCGCGGCGGTCGAACGTGACCGTATATTCGCAGCCCGCGGCCAAGCCACTCAGCGCGATGAGTGCGTCCGTGAACTCCTCGCGGCCGTGCGTGGCGGCGAGCGCTTGGCGCACGACGTCGGAGTTCTCGAGGACGAGCTCGCGGGCGTCGAGCAGGAGTGCGACGAATTTGGAGATGGATGCGGCATCCGCTTCAAAAAGGCGACGAAGCACCCACACTGACTCGACCAGGGCGATCATGCTCACGAACCCGGGCGCCTCAGCGGTGAGCGACCCGACGATGCGCTCGGCTACCGCCGCTTGTTTGGGGTCGTCCTGCGTGGCGTAGCGAACGAGCACATTCGTGTCGAGGCCGATCACGACTCGAGGTACCGCTCAACGGCCGCGTCGGCAATCGCGTCGTCCATGTCGGCGATGGTTGTCTTCGCGTTGGCGGGCGCAAATAGCCCGCGGATGTCGCGCACCGACCCCCTGGCGGCGACGAACTCCCACGTGCCGTCCGCGCGAGGCACAAACTGCACGCGTGCCCCCGCCTCGATGCCGAGACGCTCCCGAACTTCGACGGGGATCGTGACTTGGCCTTTGCTCGTGACGGTTGCGGTAGGCATGGGTCTAGGGTACTCCTTACTTTGAGTAAGGAAACGTGAGCGATACAGCAAGTCGTCACTCTTGTGTACTCGGTTCGACCGGCCGAGCCGACGAGGGCTGACCTGGCGCACCCGCGCACAGACGGGCGCTCTCAGTCAATACTTCGTCGAGTGGCAGGGAGCTCCGGTGCGGCAACTATCGAATCACTGTCCATTGCCAACCGCCACTGTGCGCCAGCGATGAGCGCAGTATTCGGCTCACCGTCATTGGCGACAACCAATCTCGCACTGACGAACTCACCTTGGAGCGGGACTTCCGCTCCGAGCTGCTCAGCTACGTGCCGGTGTGATTCGTAATCCCCACCAATAATTACGATTCCCTCCGGAGCAAGCGCTGAACGAGCGCCACCGTTGGCTCGTACTCTCTTCATGAAGTCGTCCTGTTGAGCGACGGTTGCAACGGCGTTCCTACCGATGCGCATGTGCTGCGCTGATCTAAAGAGCTGGTTGACGCGACCTTGGCCCGAAAGCCCGTCGTCAAAGATGGATGCGCGCGTCGCGTCATCCACTCGAAGGAGCACGTTCGGTGGCATCTCTGCACCCCAAAAGAGCCAGTCGATTTCGCTTCTGCCGGTTTGGTTCAGGCCCGACTTCAGATCTCGATTGACTCCGGCCCTCAAAAACTCTGGGCGAGCTCGAACCACGCCGATCGCCCACTCAGACTTCTCGTCATTGGCTGTACATACAAGAAGGAGCTGGCCGAACGACTCGGGCGGCAGCATCCATCCGCCCATTCTGAACGAGTACTTGCAGTCGATTTCGTGGCCAGCGACTTGAAAATCCAGCACGGTGCCGTCGGTTATCAGTTCTTTGAACTCACGTCTGATGTTGATCTCTAGCAAAGTTCCAAAATGGGTCTTCTCGGTCTTGTAGAGCTGATCCCACGAAAATCGGCCTGTGTGCTGTCCGTCATAGAGCTGATCGAATGTGCCTCGGAAAACGCGGGCAAAGCGACTCTCGACGTCCGCTGTGGCACGAATTGCGCTGACGACATCATAAATCGCCGGGTCTCGTTCAGACATGAAGCAAACTTAGCGGGCCCAATCTGACCATGGGGTTTGCTCGAACGATTGTGAAGAACTAGGCGACCGCGGCCAGCGGAGTGCGCTTTGCTCCTGAACCAGCAAGCGCCCGCTTTATCGAGACGCCGACACTCTTCGCAACCGGGGCGGGGAACGCGTTACCGATCTGCCGATATGTCGAAGTCTTCAGGCCAGCGAACTTCCAGTCTGCGTCGAAGCCCTGAATTAGTGCAACCATACGGTTGGTCAGCTTAGGGACATGAGTAACCGGATGCTCCGCGCTGGGCGCTTCATTGGCTATGCCGCGCCCGTCGACCCCGAGCTTCAGCCATGCCTCCCGGGCTCGCGTCGGGCCAAGGTCCGGTCCACCGTGACGTTTCGATCCCCCAACGATTGTCGGCCCGATGCCGTTGGCTCCCTTCGCCCAACGTTCCGCGCCACCCCAGCCATTTTCAGCCATGAGGGGCCGAAGAGTCTCGCCGACAACGGTCGGGCTGTCCACCGCGCCGGGCCATTCGAAGTGATCGAAAGAGTTAGCTCGGAGTGCAACCAAGATGAAACGGGGCCGAAGTTGAGGCACGCCAAACTCCGAGCTGTAGAGCAACTGCCACCGAGCCTCATAACCAAGCTCCTCGAGTTCTTGAAGGATCGAAGAACGATAAGGAGCAAATCGAGCCGATGCCAAGCCTTTGACGTTTTCGAGCATCACCGCAGCAGGCTTCGCCTCGCGTACCAACCGGAGCGCCTCAGGGAAGAGGTCACGATCATCGTCGGCGCCCAGCTGCTTCCCGGCGACACTGAATGGCGGGCACGGAACACCGCCCGCCAATAGGTCAATACCGCGATACTTCTTTCCATCGATGTCGCGGACGTCACCCTCATGAACATTCCATTCAGGACGATTCAACCTAAGTGTCGCGGCTGCATCGCGATCGATCTCCACCGCGAGTTCATGCCCAAATCCGGCCTTCTCGAGACCGAGCGACTGACCTCCGGCGCCCGCACAGATCTCCAGAACGCTCAGTCGGGATTCACTCATGTCATGTCCTGAATTAGTAGTCGCTGGTCCACCATGCCAGCCGCTTCCGACACTCTAGCGGTGCGTCGGCTGGGCGCTCAGGTGGCGCGCGCGCCGAGCGGCTTCTGCGCAACGAGACAATCTTGACCCTGCGCAGTCGGATCGTGACCTAGCCGACTGGCAACCCTGAGAAGTTCAGAGGGACGAGCTGACACGACTCATGCACTGGGCCACGCAGAACGTAGTGGCCAGGCCGCGTCGCGAATTGGTAAAGCCGCTGGAGTCGATACTGGTCGGCATAAAATTCGGAGGCCTCAACCTCTCCCGATGAGATGAAGAAGG
>JANNCX010000222.1:0-2242 GCA_031387145.1 Salinibacterium sp. | reverse complement strand
ATGACGGGCTGGCGCCTCGGCTGGATGGTCGGACCGGCCGACGTCATCAAGGCGGCCGGCAACCTGCAATCACACTTGTCGTCGAACGTCTCGAACATTTCGCAGCGCGCCGCGATCGAAGCGCTCACAGGGCCCCAAGTCGAAGTCGAGGCGATGCGCGTCGCTTTCGAGAAACGTCGCAACGTTATCGTCGCCGAGCTCAACAAGATCGAGGGCGTCGAGTGCCCCATGCCCCAAGGCGCTTTCTACGTGTACCCGGATGTCACGGGCTTGCTCAATCGCGAATGGGGTGGCGTGACACCCACCACGTCACTCGAGCTCGCCGACCTCATTCTCGAGCAAGCCGAAGTGGCCGTAGTACCAGGCGAGGCCTTTGGGCCGAGCGGATACCTCCGGCTCTCGTACGCTCTCGGCGACGAGCCACTACTCGAGGGCGTGCGCCGGCTGCAAAAGCTCTTCGCGTAGGGGTTGCGGTCTCGCGGGCATCCCAGCCACGCACCCGTGCGGGACCCGGTGCCCGCGCGATCGCGCGCCCTCGCCCCCGCCAAACCACGTGAGGTGCGCCAAATTGCTGTCAGAACCCCCCGCGAGGAGCAATTCGGCGCCCCTCGCGCGCTGGCCGACCTGACCTGTGGACACTCCGCACGCCGCGGTCGCAAGGCGTGCGAGCCTCTACCGATGAGCGCACACACTCCTCTGCCCGCGGATCTTTGCATCCGCCCCTTTACATACGCCGAGGCTCGCGCGGCAGGCATGGGCGGCGGGCGCCTCCGCGGAGCCGACTTGCACGTGCCCTACCACGGGGTGCGACATCCATCCGGTGAAGAATTGACACTCCAGGACCGGTGCGCTGCGTTTCAGCTCAGGATGCCCCAGCGCGCGTTCTTCAATTCTGTGACGGCTGCCCGGCTGTTGTCGGTGCCGCTTCCGTTGCGGCTCGAGCGCGGGCCCGACCTCCACGTCGCGGTGCCAACGCCGACACGAGCGCTCAATGCGCGTGGGATCATCGGGCACAAAGTCACACTCATCGGCGACGACTATTCATGGCGGTCTGGCCTTCGCGTGAGTAGCCCGCGGCGCACTTGGTGCGACTTGTCGACCGTCCTGTCGCTACCGGAACTCGTGGCGGCGGGCGACTTCATCGTGCACTGGCGCTTGCCAATGTGCACTATCGCGGACCTGGCGAGCGCGATTTCGCAATTTCGAGGACGACGCGGGATGCCCGCGCTCAAGACCGCGCTCGGACTTCTGAATAATCGTGCCGAGTCGCCGAAAGAGTCGGAGTTACGCGTCATCATCACGCTCGCTGGCCTCGTGGGTTTCGAGATCAACTTTCCCATCATGGCAGGCGGCTACCGGTACCGGGGTGACATCGCGTTTCCTCGCGAGAAGGTGCTCCTGGAATACCTCGGCGACCACCACCGCTCGCCCGAGCAATGGCGTCGGGACGTCGCTCGTGCAACCCGGGTGCGTGCAGAGGGTTGGTTCATCTTCGAGTTCACCGACGCAGATCTTCAGAACCCGGGTGAACTCGTGCGGTGCATCCGGGCGATCCTCATGCAGCGGGCCGGCGGGTCACTTCTCTAGGAGGACGTGACGTGCGCGTAATTGCTGTGTGAGGACATCCAGCAGAGCAATATGGCGCACCTCACGAGCTTCGGTGGGAAGGGTGCCCAGGAGAGCGGATGCCCGTACCGACCTAGATCGTGAGCCCGACAGCAACCGGCTCGACCTGGAGGCGCACGCCGAATTGCGCGAGCACGACCGCTTGCACGAAGCGTGCGAGTTCAGCGATCTGCGCGGCTGTTGCGCCGCCACGATTGACGATTGCGAGCGAGTGCTTTTTCGAGATAGCAGCACCCGAGCCCGGGAGCGAGAAGCCTCGAGTCACCCCAGCTTGCTCGATGAGCCATGCCGCGCTGAGCTTGACGTTGCGGTCGTCGGCCTCGAGCCAGCGCGGAGCGTGAGCGGGCAGCGAGCGCGCGAAGTTCTCACTCACGATCGGGTTCGTGAAGAACGAGCCGCAACTCACAGAGTCCGGGTCCAAAGGATCGAGCACCATGCCTTTGGATGCCCGCAGTGCGAGAACCGTCTCGCGCACTTGTGCAGCGCTCACTGTGTCGCCCACCGAAACCCCAAGCGCCGACGCGAGCTGCTCATATTTCACGATGCTCTCCGGCGACTCATCAAGCGCGAGCTCGATCGCCACGACGACACCGCGGCGCCCGTGCTTGAGCGCCGA
>JANNCX010000213.1:0-5088 GCA_031387145.1 Salinibacterium sp. | reverse complement strand
GCGGCGCTCGCGACGTGGCCGCTTCTCGTTTCGGGAGTCACTCCGCACTCTGGCGCGACGGTTTTCACGAACACCGGCGATGCCGTCACGATCGACTACGCCGTGGCAGTGACGACCGGACCGGCAATCAGGATCCAAACGACTGCGCTCAAGCGCACGGGAGTAGTGGGGACAGGAACATGTTTCTAAAAATGAAGCGCGCTATACGGCGCGACGACGGTGTCGCGCTCGCGGCAGTCGTGGGTCTCATGTTGGTTGGCGTATTGCTTACGGTCGTCATTTTGGCTTCGGTCGTCTCTGCGATCTCGTATTCGACCGCGACGCGTGCCAGCGTGCAGTCGCAAGCAGCAGCCGAGGCCGGAATTGCGGCGGCGCGAGCGGGCCTCGCGGCGGGCACATGCAGCGAGGTATCAGGCGCGCCCGTCTACGTGAGTGCGTCCGGCGCGATACCGAGCTACTCAGCAACGATCTGGCGTCCGGCTTCCGGCGGTGGCTGGGAAGCACGCTGCCCAGTGGGCCTCACGACGACCGCGCGCATCGTCTCGACGGGGTACGCCGTCGCGGATGGCGCCGCGGGCGTGTCGGCCGGGGACGAAACACGGCTCGAGGCCGTGCTCTCGTCGGGGGTATCGCCGACCGTCATCAACGCATCGGGTCCCGCGATCTTCGCCTATAGCTCGACAGGGTTCGGTGGCGGTGGAACTCTGTACTCGATCGACGGGTCGAGCCCCGACGTCATGGTTAAGACGGGAAACGTCGTTTGTAACGGCGGGTCGAATGGAATCAGCGACCTCGTTGTGGAGAACGGCACGCTCGAGATCCAGGGCACGTGTGGGCTCGCGGGCAACGCGTGGTCGAGCGGAAGAACTACGATCCAAGGCTCTGCAGTTGTCGGTGGAAACGTCGTTGCCGCGGGCATCTCCAACGGTGGCCGGATCAACGGGAGCGTGTGGTCGAGCCTCGATGTAACGGTCACCGGAGGTGCTGACATTTACGGCACCGCGACGGGTCAAACTCTCGCTCTAAACAGCGGCCGCATTCGCGGCGACGCATGGATCTTCGGAGCCGCCGACATTAGGTCGGGTGGCTTCGCCGAGAAGAACCTCACGGCCAGGACACTTACCCGAGCGAGCGGCCCTCTCTCAAACTACGTCGGCGGAACTCTCACGCTCGTACCAGCTGGCCCCGGTCCGAGTTCCTACTCGACGGCACCCGTGCGGCCTATTGTGCCGGTCTGGTACAACTTCGTCTACGACTCGACGAAGTGGACGGGCTTCACGGAAGCCGTCATGACTGGCTCATGCACGCGCTCACAGATCCAGGCGGTCGTGACGAGCTTTGGCGCGGCAGCCGGTGTCATCGACGCTCGCGGATGCACGAACGGAATCGATCTCGGAGGCAACGACTCGATCGCGATGCTTGGCGACATCGCGTTCATCGCCAACCGTTTCAGCTTCAAGAGCAACGCCGGATTCACGTCTTTAGCTGAGCACCGCTTGTGGCTCATCACGCCCGACGGCAACGCTAGTGACCCCGCGCCAAACTGCCCGACTGGTGCGAGCTTCGAGATGAGCGGAAACTTCGACTTCACGTCGAATATCGGCGTCATGATCTATAGCCCGTGTGCGATCGTCCTGAGTTCGGGAATTGACACCTTCCGTGGGCAAGTATTCGTTGGCGCTGCTGGAATCAGCGGAGGCGCGACCCTCGGTTACAGGGCGATCGGCCTCCCCGGCGTCGACCTCGATAGTGGTCTAGCAACGACGTCGACCTCGACGACGACCGCTCGTACTCTCTTGTCACTCCGAAACGTGACGGGGTGATTATGGTTGCCGTTGCTATGGGGGCCTTCGGCACACTAATCGGTTCCTTCTTGAATGTCGTTGTTTACCGAGTGCCGCTCGGTAAGTCGATCGTGAGCCCGCCGAGCGCGTGTGGTTCGTGCGGTCATGCCGTCCGCGGCTTCGACAACATCCCACTCGTGTCGTGGTTTGTACTTCGAGGCAAGTGTCGGGATTGTTCCGCCCCGATCTCGATCCGGTACCCGCTCGTCGAACTCGCGGGCGCCGCGCTCTTCGCCGCCGTGACTCTTCGGTTCTGGGCATCAATCACAGAAGCGACAGTGGGACCCTCACTCGTCGGTGGCGTCCTAGCGCTCGTCGCGTTCCTGTATCTCGGAGCGATCAGTATCGCGCTCGCCCTTATCGATCTCGATACCCACCGACTGCCCAATGTGATCGTGCGTCCCGCCTACGCCGTCGGGGCGGTGCTTTTGAGTGCGGCATCGGTTTTGGCTGGCGACGTCGAGAGCATCGCGCGCGCGGCTGCGGGAATTGTCATCATGGGCGGAATCTACTTGCTTCTTGCCGTAGTGCGGCCTGGCGGCATGGGAATGGGCGACGTCAAGCTCGCGGGCGTGCTCGGCCTATTCCTCGCGTGGCTCGGGTGGGACGTGCTCGCCGTAGGCATTCTCGCGGGGTTCATCCTCGGGGGCCTCTTTGGCGTCGCGCTGCTACTGTTCCGACGAGTGAGCGCTTCGACGGGCATCCCGTTTGGACCATGGATGCTCGCGGGCGCGTGGATCTCAATCTTTTGGGGCCGCGAAATTTCCGCGGCGTATTTGGCACTATTTGGTCTGGGGGGATCGTGAGTTCGCGAATTGTTGGCATCGATATTGGGAGTACGAGTGTTCGGGCCGTCGAGCTCAAGAACCCTCAAAAGAATCCCGTAATCTCGCGCTTTGCCGAAGTGCCACTCCCGACGGGTTCAGTGCGTCGCGGCGAAGTGCTCGACGTGACCGCCGTGGCAGCCGCTTTGAAGCTGTTGTGGGCGAACGGCAAGTTCAAGACGAAAGACGTCGTGCTCGGCATGGGCGGACCTCGCGTGCTGTCGCGCGATCTCGCGATGCCCAAAGCGCCGCTCGCTCAGATTCGCGAAGCGCTCCCGTTTCACGTGCAAGACATGCTGCCGGTGCCGGTTGCAGAGGCGCTGCTCGACTTCTACCCGATCTCCGAAGGCGTCACCGATGGTGCCCCGATCGTGAATGGTTTGCTCATCGCCGCGATCAAGGAAGCAGTATCGTCGAACGTTGCGGCCGTGACTCGCGCCGGCCTCAAGCCCGTTCAAGTCGACCTGATTCCGTTTGCGCTCGTTCGGGCGCTCTCGGCATCAGGCGGCGCACGTGGGTTAACGGCCGTAGTGAGCATCGGCGCCGACACGACAAACGTGGTTCTCGTCAACGATGGCGTGCCCCAGTTCGTGCGCATCATCTCAGCGGGCGGAGACGACATTACGCGCGCGCTCACGACGAGACTTCAGATCTCGCCCAACCAAGCAGAGAATGCCAAGCGCGAACTCGGCTTCAGTTCGACGACGATCAAGCCGGAGCACCGCCCCATCGCCGAGATCATTTTTGAGGTGGGTGGCGAGCAAGCCAATGCGATCCGCAATACGTTGACCTACTACACGAACAGCAAGACGGCGGCGGTCGTCGAGCGCATCGTGCTTTCGGGTGGTGGCGGCCAGCTTTCGGGCTTCTCGCGAGCGCTGAGCGAACTGACGGGCATCCCAGTGATCGTTGCTGAGCCTGGCGGCGGAGCTCAATACCCGCGCGAGCGCAAGGCCGGTTCGTCTCGAGAGAAGAAGGATGCCATGACGACGGCATTCGCTCTGGCGGTGGGCTCAGCATGAGCGAGCGATCGAAGTCCAACCGACCCACTCCGGGGCTCGTACTCGGCGGTGAACCGCGCGTCGACCTGTTGCCGCCAGAGGTGCACCAGAACACGAAATCAAAGGCCGGGCGACGGGCACTCGGGTTCCTTGTCGTTCTCTCGTTGCTCGCGGTCGCGGGCGGATATGTCGCGCTCACGTTTCGGGCGGCCGCGGCGCAAGCGAATCTCGCGGCATCTCAAGCGCACACGGCTGAGTTGCTCGAGGAACAAGCACAATACTTTGAGGCGTCACAAGCCGCCGCACTCGTTTCCTCGACTGAAAGCGCGAGGTCGGTAGTGACATCGACCGAAGTGCTTTGGGCAGACGTCTTCGACGAGATTTCGGCCGTACTCGCGCCGAGCACTTTTGTCAGTTGGACCACGCAAAGCCAATTGCCGTGGGAGCTAGCCATGAGTGTGACGGGGCCGCTTCGCGAACCTCGAATGGCGACAGCGACATTCAAGATTTCGAGTGTCGCCGCTGTCGACGCGACTGCGCTGTTTCGCCGGCTCGACAGCCTTGAGGGATTCGCTGACGCAACCGTCGACCTTGAAGAGTGGACCGGCACAGCTTTTGAGACGACTATCACCATCAATCTCGGCGCCGACGCTCTATCGGGCCGATTCGCAGCACAGGAGGTGACCGAATGAAGGGCAATCGCCTGTGGGCACTCGGTTCGTTCGCCGCGATCGCCGTAATCGTCGTTCTGGGCTGGGTCTTGGGGCTCTCACCCAAGCTCGCTGAAGCGGACATGGCGATCGCACAACAGCAAACGGTCGATCAGCAGAACCTCATTCAGGAGGCCGCCCTCGTCACGCTTCGCGAGCAGAACGATAACATCGACGAGCTCACGGCCGACCTTGAAGACCTTCGCAAGCAGATCCCAGCTACTCAAGAGGTCGATGTCTTCATTGACTCTGCGCAACGTGCGGCCGCGGCCGCTGGTGTGGTCATTATGCGTCTCGTTGCCGCTGAAGCGGGAGAGTACGGCGCTGCGCCCGTCGGGGAGGGTCAACCTGTTCCCGAAGCGGGACCCGTCGAAGGCACACCGGCTCCTCCAGGGCTTTATACGATCGCGTTGGACATCGAGGTCAAGGGCACCCCAGAGGCGGTCATCCGTTTCAGCGAGCTCATGCAACTCGGCGAACGCATCTACTTCTTGCCGACATTCTCATACACTCCGGACTCGACCTCCGGCGTGCTCAACGGATACCTCTCGGTGATGGCTGCGGCGCCGACTCCGCCCGAATAGGGCGACCCAAGCTGGGCGTGGCGCGCCCACGTCCCCCAGACGGCGCGGCACCACCCCGTGTTTTAAATTGTTCTAAACCCCCGGGCAACCCAGAGGCACAATAGGAGCCCACAAGATTTAAGCCC
>JANNCX010000200.1:0-3027 GCA_031387145.1 Salinibacterium sp. | reverse complement strand
GCCCGTCGAGTTCGGCGACGTCGGACAATATCAACAAGCGTTCAAGATCGAGAACTATGCGATCGTGATCGAGCAATACTGGCCGCACTTCTTACGATCGTTCGGCTACGCGCTCGCGGCGACATTCTTTGCTTTCTTGATCAGCTACCCGCTCGCCTATTTCATCGGGGTCAAGGCTCGCCGCTGGCCGCTCCTGCAGGCACTCATGCTCACGCTCGTGATTGCACCCTTTTTCATCTCCTTCCTGCTGCGTACGCTGGCATGGAAGCAATTGATGTCGGATGACACGCCTCTCGTGATGGCGTTGAAGTCGCTCTCGATCATTCCGCAGGACGGCCACCTCACGGGCACCGCGTTCTCGGTAATCTTTGGTCTTACGTACAACTTCATCCCCTTCATGACGCTGCCGTTGTACACGACACTGGAGCGGCTAGACACGCGCTATCTCGAGGCCGGATCGGATCTCTATGCGAGTCCCGCGACGACCTTCTGGAAGGTGACGATTCCCTTGTCGATGCCGGGAATCGTGTCAGGAACGCTATTGACGTTCATCCCGGCCTCTGGCGACTACATCAACGCAAGCGCGAGCTTTCTGGGGTCGGCGCAAACTCAAATGGTGGGAAACGTCATTGAGGCCAACTTCTTGGGGCTGCTTAACTACCCGGCCGCATCCGCTTTGTCGGTAATTCTCATGGGCTTGATCCTCGTGATTGTTGGGCTCTACGTGAAACGGGCCGGAACGGAGGACCTCCTGTGAAGCTCTCGCTGGGGCGTTGGTTGCTTCCCTTGTACAGTGCGCTCGCACTCGTGTTCTTGCTCACGCCGATTGTTTACACGTTCGTGTTCTCGTTCAACGACTCAATTAAGTCGAACCTCGTGTGGGTAGGCTTCACTTTCGACAACTGGACCAACGTGTGTAACGCGCAGGGCGTGTGTGGGTCGTTCGTCACGAGCATCGTGGTGGGAATCGCAGCGACTGTCATCGCGACAGTGCTCGGCACGCTCATGGCCATCGCGCTCGCTCGATACAAGTTCCGGGCGCGCTCGTCGATAAGCCTGTTGCTCTTTCTCCCGATGGCCACTCCTGAGATCGTGCTGGGTGCTGGGCTCGCAGCTCAATTCTTGAACGCGGGCGTGCCCAAGGGTCTCGGTACGATCATCATCGCCCACGCGTTATTTTGCGTGAGCTTCGTGGTCGTGACGGTCAAGGCACGAGTCGCGAGCCTTGACCCTGCGCTTGAAGAAGCCGGACGTGACTTGTACGGTTCGGCGCCTCAAGTCTTCTGGAAGATCACGTTCCCGCTCTTGCTTCCCGGCATCACGGCAGCGGCGCTGCTCTCGTTCGCGTTGAGCTTCGATGACTTCATTATCACGCGTTTCAACAACGGTGGAGTCGAGACATTCCCCGTGTTCGTTTACACGGCTGCGGCAAAGGGCATGCCTCCCGAGGCCAACGTCATTGCATCCGCCGTGTTCTTGTTCGCGCTCATTCTCGTGGTCGTCTCGCAAGTGTCAGCTGCCGCGCGACGCAAGCGACTCGCGAAAGTAGGCTGAACCGGTGGCCCAGCACTACGCGGATCGAGCGCGCCTTGCAGCGCTGTGGAAAAGCGAACTTGAGATTTTTCGCGCCGCTAGACCCGAGTCCAAAGCGGAGTTCGAGCGGGCGGTTGAACACATGCCCGACGGCGTGCCCATGTTGTGGATGGCGAAGTGGCCCGGGCCTTGGCCGGTTTACGTGCGCGGGGCATCCGGCGCTCACTTCGAGTGTTTCGATCGCATAGATCACGTCGACTTGTGCTTGGGTGACACCGGCGCGATGTGCGGTCATGCGCCCCAGGCTTCGGTTAGCGCGATCAGCGAGCAGCTCGCCAATGGGTCGACGTTCATGCTTCCGACTCGGGACGCCGCGGCGGCAGCGGAGATCATGGCCGAGCGGTTTCGTGTTCCCGTGTGGCAGTTCTCGCTCTCGGCGACGGACGCGAATCGCGGCCTCATCCGCTTTGCGCGTCAAGTAACGGGCCGACCGCGGATTCTCGTGCATGACCACTCGTACCACGGCACGGTCGACGAGGCATATGCGACCCTCGACGGATCAGGGGCCGTGGTGTCGCGACGCGGCAACATCGGGCCACCCGTGCCGC
Source organism: Salinibacterium sp. (assembly GCA_031387145.1). Classification (GTDB taxonomy): domain Bacteria; phylum Actinomycetota; class Actinomycetes; order Actinomycetales; family Microbacteriaceae; genus Rhodoglobus. Next base: position 886 of record JANNCX010000200.1, on the reverse strand, counting down.
TCGCAGAAACGACCGCGGTCGTGCAGTTCAACGACGTCGAGGGGCTCGAGCGCGTTCTTGCGCAAGGCGATATCGCTGCGATGCTGATTGAGCCTGCGCTCACGAACATCGGAATCGTGTTGCCAGACGCTGGATACCACGAGGCCGTTCGCAACCTGTGCACGAAGTACGGCACGATCCTCATCATCGACGAGACGCACACGTTTAGTGCCGGACCTGGCGGGATGATCGCCGAGCTCGATTTGCAGCCCGACGCAGTGGTGCTTGGCAAGAGCATTGGTGGCGGAATCCCGGCGGGCGCCTACGGCATGACTCACGAGTTCGCTCGCGCCGTGCGCGAATCGCTCGAGCTCGAAGACATTGACGTCGGGGGAGTGGGCGGAACCCTTGCAGGCAACGCTGTGTCGCTCGCGGGAATCCGCAGCACACTCTCCGAGGTGCTCACTCCCGAAGCCTTCGAGGGAATGATCGATCGCTGCACCGAGTGGACGGCGGGCGTGCAAGCGGCGATCGACGAGTTCGGTGTTGGTTGGCAAGTGACGCAATTGGGAGCTCGTGCTGAATACAGCTTCCGACCGACGGCGCCGCATGACGGCCGTGAGGCCGCAGAGGCAGACGACTTTGAGCTGCAACAGTACTTGCACTTGCACGCGCTCAATCGCGGCATCCTCATGACTCCATTCCACAACATGGCGCTCATGTGCCCTGAAACGACGGCGGCCGATGTCGAACGCCACACCGTCGCATTCAGGGAAGCCGTCGTGAGCCTCTATGGCTGAGCGAGCAGAGCGCACCGAGACCTACATTTCGGTCGATGTCGAGACGGCTGGACCGACTCCGAGCGCGTTCTCGATGCTCTCTATCGGCGCGTGCCTTGTCGAGAGCG
>JANNCX010000197.1:0-5804 GCA_031387145.1 Salinibacterium sp. | reverse complement strand
CGGCGATGGCGATGGCCCTCGCGCTCGTTGAGCGGCGAGAACTGCACGAAGTGGTCGTCGTTACGAGCGGCCTGACGATAGCGCTCGCACTCGAAGCGGCCGTGCCACGGTTCACCGTGATCGTGACGGGCGGTACCCTCCGGCCTCTGCAGCACTCGCTCGTGAACCCGTTTGCCGGCCCCATGTTCGACACGCTTCGACTGGATGCCGCGTTCATCGGGTGCAACGGCATCCACCCAATCCACGGGGTCACGAACCTCAACCTGCCCGACGCCGAGATCAAGCGCATGGCCTTGCGATCATCGCGCCGACACGTGTTGATAGCGGATGCCTCGAAGCTCGGCCGCACCGACCTCGCCGTCATCGCGCCCGTCGCCGCGTTCGACACGCTCGTCACGTCGGGCGGGATACCCGCGGAATTCGCCCTCGAACGACTCCCCCTCGACGTTAGGCTGGCGGCGTGAAACCACCCACGGGCGACCAGTACGTTCTCACTCGCGGCGGCGCGCGTGCCGTCATTGCTCAAGTCGCTGCAACGCTTCGTGAGTTCTCAATCGACCGTGTCGCGCTCACCGAAACCTTCGCCGAGACCGAAACGCCACCCTTCGGCTCCGGAATCGTGCTCATGCCGTGGCCCAATCGCATCGAAGACGGCGTGTGGGTGCTGGATGGCGAGACGCAACAGCTCGACATCACGGAGCCCGCCCGGCACAACGCACTGCACGGCCTGCTGCGCAACACGGGGTATTTTCTCGTCGAAAAGGCCGAGGCGTCGGTCACGCTCGGGGCGACGGTGTTCGCGCAACACGGGTACCCGTTTCAGCTCGAGACGTGGGTGCGGTACGAACTCGTGGAGGAGGGCCTCGCCGTCACGCACGGGGTCACGAACCACTCTGGCGCTGCGGCTCCCGTCGCGGTCGGGACGCACCCGTTTCTCACGATCGGTGATGTACCGACCGAGGAGCTCGTGCTGACGGTGCATGCCTCTACGCGCTTTCAAGTGGATGCCCGGCTCAACCCCATCGCCGAAATCCCCGTCGACGGGGACTACGATTTGCGCGCCGGCCGGCGGGTCGCCGACCTGAGTCTCGACGATGCCTTCGGCGGAGTCACGACCGTCGATGGAGCGAGTGCGAGTCTCACCGCCCCCGACGGCCGCGTGGTCGAGCTGCTGCAAGACGAGAACCACGGGTACGTGCAAGTGTTCACGACCCGGTCTTTTCCGGGGCGTGGGCTCGCGGTCGCGATCGAGCCCATGACGGCTCCGCCCAACGCCTTCAACTCGGGGCTCGGGCTCCGGTGGGTCGAGCCGGGCGAATCGTGGTCGGTCGGTTGGGGCATCCGGTACCGGCGATGACTGCTTTCTCTTGATGACGACGCCTCGCAGCGTGCGCCGCTGGCGCAAGCACCTCGCAGCCGAGCGCGCGGAAGCCGCCGTCTACCGCGACCTCGCATCGCGCCGCTCGGGCGAAGAGCGCGAGATTCTGCTCGCGCTCGCGGAGGCCGAAGGGCGCCACGAACAGCACTGGCTCGATTTGCTCGGGGACGATGTCGGGCCGGCTCGACGCAGCGGAAGCTTCTTGGGGCTTCTCGCCCGCAGGTTCGGTTCGGTCTTCGTGCTCGCGCTCGCTCAGCGCGCCGAGGCCCGTTCACCTTACGACGCCGACGTCGACGCGACGGATGCCATGGCCGCCGACGAGCGCATTCACGGCGAAGTGGTGCGCGCGCTCGCGACTCGCGGTCGGTTGCGCATTTCTGGCACATTCAGGGCCGCGGTATTCGGCGCGAACGACGGACTCGTCTCGAACCTCGCGCTCGTGCTCGGTATTGGGGCGATCGGGGTTCCCGCGTCGACCGTGCTGTTCACGGGGCTCGCTGGGTTGCTCGCGGGTGCGCTCTCGATGGGCGCGGGAGAGTATGTCTCGGTGCGCTCGCAGCTCGAACTCATCGATGCCGCGCGGCCCGATCCGAACTCCCACGAAGTTCTGCCGCACCTCGATGTCAACTCGAACGAGCTTGCCCTCGTCTACCGCGCCAGGGGGATGGATGCCGCGGCTGCCGCTGAGCGGGCATCCGAAGTCCTCGCGAGTCTGCACCTCGAACCGCACTCCCGCGTGGCCGACCCGGAGGAAACTCCCGACACCGTCGGTACCGCGTGGGGCGCTGCCCTCTCGAGCTTCTGCTTCTTCGCGTCGGGGGCGCTCATCCCAGTGTTGCCGTACTTGTTCGGCGCGACGGGATCCACGGCCGTCGTGATCGCGTGCGTGCTCGTCGGGCTCGCGCTGCTCATGACGGGGGCGGTCGTCGGGCTGTTGTCGGGGGCTTCGCCGTGGCGTCGGGCTCTCAGACAACTCGCGATCGGCTTCGGCGCGGCGGCCGTCACGTACGCGCTCGGCCTCGCCTTTGGGGCTGGCTTGGCGTAGTTCGTCGCGTGGGCCGGGCGAGGCCCTCAGAGTGTCGCTTCGGCATCCTTCGACAGCAGGTACATCGCCCGCTTGCTCCCTGGCGGCATCATCGCGAAGCCGAACTTGCCATAAAACCGCTCGGCGTCGTCATTCAGCGCGTCGACGATAAATGCGCGGGCGCCGATGATTCGGGATGCTTCGAGGCCTTTCAACAGCGCGTGCTGGAGGAGTGACGCACCGAGGCCCTTCCCCTTGTGGGCTTCGTCGACGGCGAGGCGGCCGATGAGGATCACCGGAATCGGGCCGGGCATGTTCCGCCGAACGCTGCCCGGTGCATCCCCGGGCAATAGCGAACTGGCGGAGAGACAGTAGTAGCCAACAACGGCACCCGTCGCGCTGTCGATTGAAACGAAGGTTCGGGATGCTCCGGTGGTCTCGTTCTTGAGAGCACGCGACCGCAGCCACTCGTTCAGCGACGGTTCTCCGCAGTCGAACGTGACGAACCTGTCGCCCGGTGCGAGTGCGCGAGGCGAGCCAAAGGCGCTCAATCCGAAAACACGCTCGGGCGCTTAAGGAGATCGGCCAGACCGCTTACGGGTTTGGCCGGCCTGTCGAGGATCTCGTTAAACGCGTCCCAGGACTTCTTGGATAGATGGAGTTCGCGCTCGAACCGGATGACTTCCTCTGCCTCTCGTACAAGCACGCTCACGGAGAAGTCCGTCACGGTGCGACCCGACAGAGCCGCCGCTTGTTCGATCTCGGACTTCTGGTCGCTCGTCAGGCGCAGCTCGATTCGATCGGACTTAGTCGCGTTTGCCATGAACCACAGTGTACGGCAATTTTCCGTACATGTGGGAGCGCATCCTATTCTCGCGCGTGGGCCCGGCGGGGCTCGACGCCCCACGCGCACGGCCGCCAAACCGCAAGCGGTTCGTCGGAACCGGCGGCGCGGGGACCCCGGCGTAGTTCTTCTACACAGGGAGACGATTGCGCGCAGCCCGCGAGGGGCCGCGAGCAATCGTGGGCCCGGCGGGGCTCGACGCCCCACGCGCACGGCCGCCACGTCGCCGCTAGACCGGAAAGCTCATGCAGCACGAAGGCGGCGACGCGTCGGAACCGGCGGCGCGAGGACCCCGGCGTAGTTGTTCTACACCGAGATACGCGCCGCCGCCGCCCGATGGGCGACATCGACGCGTGGGCCCGGCGGGGCTCGAACCCGCGACCCGCGGATTAAAAGTCCGATGCTCTACCAACTGAGCTACAGGCCCTGCGGATCAAGCGTACCGTTGCTTGAGATGGCCGATGACTTCCACAAACCCACCCAGTACTCGGGCGACAAGTTCGACGAGTTCGAGGGCGGCGAAGACCCCGCCCAGATTCTGCGGCTCGCCCACGACACGGCGCACGCCCTCGTGGACCGGGCACGGGCATCCACCGATCCGGCCGTCGTCGATCGCCTCGTCGCGTACACCGACACCCACGGGCTCGACGCCGTCGCCGAGCTCTGGGCGCGTTCGAGCGCCCGCAGCCTGCCGGGCGCACTGTGGCGCATCTACCTCATCCGGGTGCTCATTCGGCAGGATGCCGCGGGCACGAGTTTCTTGTTCCAGCGCGGCACCGAGGTGCTCGCGACGATCGACGTGGCCGTCGCCGGCGCGCCCATGCCCACTGGCCCCGAGGAGATCACGCAGCTCGCCGACCAAATTCTGCGCGGCCTATTCCGCGGAGACTTCGGTGTCGCGCTCGATCGCGCTGCGGCCTTCTGTCGCATCGTGTCGGCAGGGTGCACGAGCGCAGCGGATGACGCTGACCCCACGAATCCCGAGCGCGGCACCGAATTGACGACTCGCGCCGCCCGCCTCGCGCTCACGGGCGAGGAGCTCACGGCTGCTGCGCGGCTTTTCCGTGGTGGGAGGTTGGAGTAAAATAGTGACACCGGGCCGCAGTAACCCCGGGCTCCACTAATAGCCGCTCCGAGCGGCCATGCGCCGAGAGGCGTTCTGCGGCCCGGCATTTCGCTGCCCTGAAAAGCGGCCCTGAAAAGCCGCGCAGAAAAGCTGCCCAGAAAAAGAGTTATCCGAACTTGCCCGAGACGTAGTCCTCGGTCGCTTGCACACTCGGGTTCGAGAACATCGTTGCGGTGTCGTCGTATTCGATGAGCTTGCCGGGCTTGCCAGAGCCCGCGATGTTGAAGAAGGCCGTGCGGTCGGAGACTCGGGATGCTTGCTGCATGTTGTGCGTGACGATCACGATCGTGTAGTCCTGCTTGAGCTCCTCGATGAGGTCCTCGATCGCGAGAGTAGAGATGGGGTCGAGTGCCGAGCACGGCTCGTCCATGAGAATTACCTCGGGCGAAACCGCGATCGCGCGCGCGATGCACAAGCGCTGCTGTTGTCCACCGGAGAGCCCGGAACCGGGCAGCGTGAGGCGGTCCTTCACTTCGTTCCAGAGGTTGGCGCCCTGGAGCGACGCCTCGACGAGCTCGTCTGCATCCGCTTTCGACATGCGACGGTTGTTGAGCTTGACGCCCGCGAGCACGTTGTCGCGGATTGACATCGTCGGGAACGGGTTGGGGCGCTGGAACACCATGCCGACCTGGCGGCGCACGAGCACGGGATCGACTCCTGGGCCGTACAGGTTGTTGCCGTCGATGAGCACTTCGCCTTCGACGCGTGCTCCGGGGATGACTTCGTGCATGCGATTGAGCGTGCGTATGAAGGTCGACTTGCCGCACCCACTCGGGCCGATAAGGGCTGTCACAGTGCGCGGTTCGATCGTAAGAGTGACGTCTTCGACGGCCTTGAACTTGCCGTAGTAGACGTTGAGGTCGATGACTTCGATGCGCTTTGACACGGGTTTCCTGTCTGACCTAACGGCCGAGCTTGGGAGCGAAAATGCGCGCGACGAGACGCGCGATGAGATTGAGGGCCATGACGATGAGGATGAGCGTGAGCGCCCCGGTCCACGCGCGGTCGAGGTACGCCTGCACGTCCGTACCGGGGTTGGCGTACTGCGTGTAAACGAATACGGGGATCGACATCATCCGCTCGCTAAAGAGGTTGTAATTCATGCTCGCCGTGAAGCCCGCGATGATGAGCAGCGGAGCGGTTTCACCGATCACTCGAGCGATCGCGAGGGTGACGCCCGTCGTGATTCCCGCGATCGAAGTCGGGATGACGATCTTGAGAATCGTGAGCCACTTGGGAACGCCCAGCGCGTAGGATGCCTCGCGCAGTTCGTTGGGCACGAGCTTGAGCATCTCTTCGCTCGAGCGCACGACGACGGGCGTCATGAGCAGCGAAAGTGCGACGGAGCCACCGAATCCAAACCTAATTCCCGGGTCGTCGAAGATGAGCGCGAAGAATGCAAACGCGAAGAGACCGGCGACGATCGACGGGA
>JANNCX010000186.1:0-3260 GCA_031387145.1 Salinibacterium sp. | reverse complement strand
GAGCGAGGGCGTTTCGATATCCCAATTGTCGGAATCGGCGACAACGATGACATCCGCCATGAGCGCGTCGCGATTCTCGACGATGAAATTCTTGAATGACCGAGAACCGAACTCCTCTTCGCCCTCGATGAATGCGACGAGTCCGATTTCGAAGTCGGCACCGACGGTCGCAACAAATGCTCGAATCGCGGCGACGTGGGCCATGACTCCAGCCTTGTCGTCGGCGGCGCCTCGCCCGTACAGACGATCACCACGCACGGTTGGCTCGAATGGGGCCGACTCCCACTCATTTTCGTCCCCGGGCGGCTGCACGTCGTGGTGTGCGTAGAGCAGAATCGTGGGCTTACCGGCTCGAGCGGCTCGCGTCGCGAGAACCGCGGGTTGGCCCATCCGTTCTGTGTCAATTGGCGCGCGCGCGATTGCCACGGAATCGAAAATACCGAGGTCATCGAGAAGCTGTTTTACCGCGACCGCACTCGCGTCGACGTGGGCTGGGTCGAATCCATCCCACGAAACGGACGGGATTCGCACGAGCCCGCCGAGTTGGGAAATCGCCACGGGCAACCCCGCTTGCACGGCGGCGCGAAGCGCATCGAGTTCGATCTGCGAGGTCGGCGTTGGTGATTCGCTCATGCGAGTAATCTTAAGCAGACAATCTAGGCTAGGAATCCCGTGGCAAAGACATCCCCGAGCACGACCGAGAGCGAACCGACCCCGGAATCAGTTACCGGCAAGGGACACGCGACGCCCACTCGCAGAGAAAAAGAGGCTGCCCGCAAGCGCCCGCTCGTATCGGGAGATCGCCGTGAGGCGCGTCGACACGCTCGCACTCAAGCGCAGTTGCAGCGCGAGAAGGCTCGAATCGGAATGGCCGCGGGCGACGAGAAGTACTTGCCCTTGCGTGACCGCGGACCGCAAAAGCGCTATGTGCGCGACTACGTTGACGCTCGATTTAGCGTCGGCGAAGTAATGATTCCGCTCATGCTCGTCGTCATCATTCTCACGTTTATCCCGAATACCGACGTGCAGAACATCGGCATCGTCGCGTTGTGGGCGTTTTTCATTGTCGCGATTGGCGACGCCATCGTGCTCGGACTCGTCGTGACGCGCAAGCTCAAGGACAAGTTCGGTGCCGACCGCGCCGAGAAAGTGCGTTGGTACGCCGCAATGCGCGCGCTCCAAATGCGGCTCATGCGTTTGCCCAAGCCGCAAGTCAAGCGCGGGCAGTTTCCCGTCTAGTTTGCCCGTGCAAGTCGCGCGAGGCCGCGGTTGATCTCGCGCGCCCACAGTGGGCCACGGTAGAGAAACGCCGTGTAACCCTGCACGAGAGTCGCGCCCGCCGCTAGTCGTTCAGCGACGTCGGCAGCCGTCTCGACTCCCCCGACCGAAATGACGCAGAAGTCTGCGGGCACGACCGAGCGGATGACCCGCAACAGTTCGAGCGATCGAGCGGCAACGGGCGGCCCCGAGAGCCCACCAGCTCCGGCCGCATCGACGACCTCGGGCGCCGTCGCGAGGCCGGAGCGCGAAAGCGTCGTATTTGTCGCGATGATGCCGTCGAGCATTTCAACAGCGAGGCCAGCGATCTTGAGTGCCTCGGCGTCGGAAAGGTCGGGCGCGATCTTGACGAGAACGGGAGTCGAGCCCGATGCCGCCTTGACGGCCGCAAGGAGCGGCGTGAGTTTGTCGAGCTCTTGAAGTCCCCGAAGTCCCGGGGTATTCGGTGAACTCACGTTGACGACGAGGTAGTCAGCGAGGGGCGCCAATAGGCGCGTGCTCTCGAGATAGTCGGCGGTCGCGTCATCCATTTCGACAACTCGTGACTTGCCGATGTTGATGCCGATGACGGGTCGGCCCCGCTTCGTGATCACCCGCGAGACAACGCGTGCCGCTTGTTCGGCACCGTGATTGTTGAAACCCATGCGATTGATGACGGCGCGGTCCGGGATGAGACGAAAGAGACGCGGCTTGTCGTTGCCCGGCTGAGGCCGAGCCGTAATCGTGCCGACCTCGACGTGACCGAATCCGAGTTGGCCGAGGCCGCGAATCGCGGTTCCCTCTTTGTCGAAACCTGCCGCGACTCCGAACGGGGAGTCGAACTCTAGGCCGAGCGCGTTTACTTTGAGCGAGGCATCCGGTCGGGCAAAGCGGCGAACGAGTGACCCCACTCCTAGCGTCGGAAGCGCACGGATGACACCAAACGCCAGCGAGTGGGCATGCTCGGCATCGAGGCGCGAGAGGACCACCCGGAAGAAGAATCGATACATGAAGTTCAGGAGGCGCTCTCGGTGGAGGCGCCATGCCCTGAGGAACCATGGTCAACACGTAATTGCGTGATCGCGGCCTCGAAGTCCTCGAGCGAATCGAAGCCCTGATAGACACTCGCGAAACGCAAGTATGCGACCTCGTCGAGTTCCCGCAGCGGGTTAAGAATCGCGAGCCCGATCTCGTTCGCGTCGACTTGAGCGGCTCCCGTCGCGCGAATCGTCTCCTCGACGCGCTGTGCAAGCACCGCGAGATCTGTATCGGTGACGGGTCGCCCCTGGCACGCCTTGCGAACGCCCGTGACGATCTTTTCGCGACTAAACGGTTGAACAACTCCGTCGCGCTTGACGACGCTCAAGCTTGCCGTCTCGGTCGTCGAAAACCTGCGCCCACACTCAGGACACTGGCGGCGACGACGAATTGAGAGCCCATCGTCACTCGTGCGCGAATCAATGACGCGGCTGTCGGGGTGACGGCAGAAGGGGCAAAACATGGTGTCCCAAGGATACGCCCTGGTCGAGTGCGCTACTCGAAGCGAGCGGTGACGGCTTTGCCGTGGGCCGGCAAATCCTCTGCCGTGCTGAGCGCGACGATTCGCGCTTCGACGGATTGCAACGCTTCGGGCGAATAGGTGATCACTTGCTGCGGCCGCAAGAACGTATATGCCCCGAGGCCGGATGCGAACCGTGATTGGCCGCCAGTCGGCAAAACGTGGTTGGATCCTGCGAGGTAGTCGCCGAGGCTCACGGGCGAGTGCGCGCCTAAAAAGATCGCTCCCGCGCTGTGAATGTGGTCGAGCACTGCGTGCGGCTCTGCCGTCTGAATCTCGAGGTGCTCGGGACCGTATGCGTTGCTGAACGCGGCAGCTGCCATAAGGTCGTCGACGAGCACAATCGCGGACTGCTGCCCGCCGAGTGCCGTGCGCACACGCTCGCCGTGGTGAGTGGATGCCGCGATCGCTTCAACTTCGGCCGCGACGGCCAGCGCTAGCTCCG
>JANNCX010000181.1:0-2390 GCA_031387145.1 Salinibacterium sp. | reverse complement strand
CCGATCGAGGGCCGTTACCTCTCGAGCGAGTCGCCACAGCAGAGCGATTTCGAGGCGGGACAGCGCAGCGCCCTCGCGGTCGCGGAACTCGTGAATCTCTGGGCGCAAGCCCCCGACGGGGTCTACGGCGGGTACGTCGTGCTCGACGCCGAGGTCGCGGGGCTCGAGCGAATCGACTCGCCCCCGCCCAACAACGAGGTGACGCTCAACGTGCTCAACATCTTCTATGCGGCCGAGTGGGTGATCTTCGCGGGCTTCGCAGTCTTCCTGTGGTACCGCGTCGTGAGGGACGAGTGGGAAGACGAAAACGCGACCGTAGAATAGTCTCATGATCTCAGGACCCCGGACCGCCGACGTAGCCGGAATCCGCAAAACGGTCGCTGTCTACAAGGTCTCGTCGATCATCACGGGCTCGTTCCTGCTGCTGCTCGTGCTCATGATGGTGCTGCGCTACGGCTTCGGCGTCGACATCGAGTTGCTCGGCCCGTACGGCTTTCTCGCACTCACGCCGAAAGACCTCATCGAGGGGATCAACCTGTCGTCGGGCATCCTCATCGTGCACGGCTGGCTTTATGTGCTGTACCTCGCGTGCGACTTCTTGCTGTGGCGCTACATCCGGTTCTCGTTCGCGAGGTTCTTGTTCATTGCCCTCGGCGGCGTAGTTCCGTTCTTGTCGTTCTACTTCGAGCGCCGCGTGCCGCGCGACGTCGATGCCGCTATTTTTGCCATCGAACCCGCGGGAGCAAAAGCGTGACCGACACCGCCGCGAAGCCCGTACTCGTCGTCGACTTTGGAGCGCAATACGCGCAACTCATCGCGCGTCGCGTGCGCGAGGCCAACGTCTACAGCGAGATCGTTCCGTACACGATTACGGCCGCCGAAGTCGTCGCGAAGAACCCCGCGGGCATCGTGCTTAGCGGCGGGCCGTCGAGCGTGTACGAACCCGGGTCGCCGACGCTTGATGCCGAAATTTTGAAGCTCGGGATTCCCGTTCTCGGCATTTGCTACGGCTTTCAAGTCATGGCGCAACAACTCGGCGGCGAAGTCTCCAACACTGGGCTGCGGGAATACGGCGCGACGACCGTCACGCTCGCGCCCGGCGACAGCACTCTGCTCGGCGGCCAGCCCGCGCTGCAGACCACGTGGATGAGCCACGGCGACTCGGTGTCGAGCGCTCCCGAGGGGTTCGTCGTGCTCGCGTCGAGTGACTCCACTCCGGTTGCGGCGTTCGCAAACGATGCCACGCGCCAGTACGGCGTGCAGTGGCATCCCGAAGTCAAGCACTCGGAGTTCGGCCAGCGCGTGCTCGAGAACTTCTTGCACAAGGCTGCTGGCATTGCGCCCGATTGGAACTCGGGCAACGTCATCGCCGAGCAAGTCGCGCGCATTCGATCCCAGGTCGGTTCGGCGCGGGTCATTTGCGGGCTCTCGGGCGGCGTCGACTCCGCGGTCGCGGCGGCGATCGTGCACAAGGCCGTGGGCGATCAGCTCGTGTGCATCTTCGTCGACCACGGCTTGCTGCGACAGGATGAACGGCGCCAAGTCGAAGAGGACTACGTCGCATCGACGGGCGTGCGTCTGGTTACGGTCGACGCTGTCGACCAGTTTCTCGACGCGCTTGCGGGCGTCACAGACCCGGAGGCGAAGCGCAAGATCATCGGGCGCGAGTTCATCCGCAGCTTCGAGGGCGCTGCCGCGGCGCTCGTCGCCGAAGCCGAGTCCGACGGTGCGCCCATCGAGTTTCTCGTGCAAGGAACGCTCTACCCTGACGTCGTCGAGAGCGGCGGCGGCACGGGCACGGCCAACATCAAGAGCCACCACAACGTCGGCGGCCTGCCCGAAGACTTGAAGTTCGCGCTCGTCGAGCCGCTGCGCACGCTCTTCAAAGACGAAGTGCGCGCGATCGGTCGTGAGCTCGGTTTGCCCGAAGTGATCGTCGCCCGCCAGCCGTTCCCGGGCCCAGGTCTCGGCATCCGAATCGTCGGCGAGGTCACGCGCGATCGCCTTGAACTACTGCGTCACGCCGATGCAATCGCTCGCGCCGAGCTGACCGCTGCGGGGTTGGATGCCACGATCTGGCAGTGCCCCGTTGTGCTCCTCGCCGACGTCCGAAGTGTCGGCGTGCAAGGTGATGCCCGCACCTACGGACACCCCATCGTGCTGCGGCCCGTGTCGTCTGAAGACGCCATGACGGCCGACTGGACGCGCGTGCCGTACGACGTGCTCGCGCGCATCTCCAACCGAATCACGAACGAAGTCGCCGGCGTCAACCGGGTCGTGCTCGACGTGACGTCGAAGCCGCCGGGGACGATCGTGTGGGAGTAGTACACGCTGGTTGAGTAGTCCGCGAAGCGGACGCCAGGCTGGTTGAGTAGTCCGCGAAGCGGACG
>JANNCX010000171.1:0-1694 GCA_031387145.1 Salinibacterium sp. | reverse complement strand
GGCGCCTCAAGAAAAGGCGCGGCGGCGGCCGACGCGAACTTGGCGCCGAACTCGCCGAACGTCGCGTGCGAGCTGCGGTTTTCGATGAGGCCGAACGCCGCGGCATCCCAAAACGCGGTCGACCCGCCGTTGCCGAGAACGACCTCGTAGCCGTCGGGGATTCGGAACAACGAGCCGAGGCCAGCGCGCACGCGACCGACCAGGTCTTTCACGGGCGCCTGTCGGTGAGAGGTGCCGAGGAGGCCCGAGTTGGCGGCCAAGTGGGCAAGCTGTTCGGGTCGCACTTTGGAGGGGCCGCAGCCGAATCGTCCGTCGGCAGGAAGCAGGTAGGCGGGAATTTTCAGGCTCGGCATGCATGCAATTCTAGGGTTGCCGCCCGGTTAGGCTTACCTTCATGACGGACCTCGTCGACACCACAGAGATGTACTTGCGCACCATCCTCGACCTCGAGGAGGAGCACATTGTTCCGCTGCGCGCGCGCATCTCGGAGCGGCTCGGTCACTCGGGCCCTACGGTGTCGCAAACGATCGGCCGCATGGAGCGCGACGGACTCGTGAGCGTTGAGGGTGATCGCCACCTCGAGCTCACGGCGGCGGGCCGCAGTCGCGCCGTGCACGTCATGCGCAAGCACCGCCTCGCGGAGCGACTGCTCGCCGACGTCATCGGGCTCGATTGGGCATTCGTGCACGACGAGGCGTGCCGGTGGGAACACGTCATGAGCGAGCAAGTTGAGCGCAAGCTCTTGGAGATTCTCGGGCATCCGACTGAGTCCCCGTACGGCAATCCGATCCCAGGGCTCGAGGAATTGGGGGATGCCCCAGCGCCCGCTTTCATGCACGGCGTCATCAACATCGTGGACGCCGTGGGCGACATAGGTGAGACGGTGACGGGCGTCATCCGCCGACTCGGGGAGCCCGTGCAGTTCGAACCGCAACTTCTTCAGCAGCTTCAGACAGCGGGCGTCATGCCCGGCGCGACCGCGAGAATTTCGGCGGTCGGGTCGTACATGCTCGTCGAGGTACAGGGCTTCGGCGACGGGCTCGAGCTGCCCAACGAGGTCGCCGTGCACATCTTCATCGCGCGGTGAATGTGACAAAGCAGGTTACGTCACGTACCCTTTCATAGTCCTCCCGACCAGAACTGCCGGTCCCAGGACCCTGACTGAGCGTCTCGTTTTACCCGTCTCGGGCCAGGTACGTGAATCTATATACGAAACGGATGGGGCAACAACCTAGGGTTGCCGAGGCGCAGGAGGTAAAAACTCTTGACCAAAGTAGGAACCACTTCGGTGGACATCAGCTCCAACGCTTCTCTGGCGAAGCGTAAGTCGAGCATTCTCAGCATCGCTGTGACGGCCCTTGTCGTACCCGGATTGTTTGCGACGGTCGCGCTTCCTGCGTACGCGTATAGCCCGCCCGAGCCAGACAATTCCGGCCCGACGGTTGCGCTGCAAGAGCTGCTCGATCGCGACGCTCAGACCGTCGTCGTGTCTGCCGCAGCGACAGTGTCGTCAATATCTCGCGATGCGTTCGGCGCGACATCCCGCGCCGAAATCGAAGCCGCTTCATTCCCGTCATATTCCGGCCCGAGCGCCGCCGACTTCTTGAAGAACCCGCCGTACCCGAGCTTCAGCCTCGACCAAGTAGCGCAAGTCGCGCTGCAATACCAGGGCATTCCGTACCGCTACGGCGGCG
>JANNCX010000152.1:0-2004 GCA_031387145.1 Salinibacterium sp. | reverse complement strand
CTCGCGCAGGGGGTCGGCGACCCGTGGGACCGGTATCGGCTATGGGTGAGCCAGGAGCTTGCCCTCAGGGGATAGCGCCGGGCATCCGCTTTGCAACTGCTGCCGTCACCGCGTAACATGTTCAGGCTGCGAGTTCTTCGCACACGTACACCAAATCCCTTGTGTAAGCAGGGGTAGAGGTGTGCCGACAAGTGATCTTGGGTAGGGCATCCACTTTCTGGAAGCCCTGCGGTAACCAGAACAGGAGTACAACCATGGCAGCAACCTGCCAGGTGACCGGAGCCGTTCCCGGCTTTGGCCACGCGATTTCACACTCGCACCGTCGCACCAAGCGACGTTTTGACCCGAACATCCAGAAGAAGACCTACTACGTGCCGTCGCTTCGCCGCAACGTCACGCTGCAGCTCTCGGCGAAGGGCATCAAGACGATTGACGCTCGCGGCATCGAGTCTGTAGTCAAGGATCTGCTCGCCCGTGGGGAGAAAATCTAATGGCTAAGGCACAAGACGTTCGCCCGATCATCAAGCTTCGTTCCACGGCTGGAACCGGCTACACCTACGTGACGCGCAAGAACCGTCGCAACAACCCCGACCGCCTCGTGCTGAAGAAGTACGACCCGGTGGTTCGCCAGCACGTCGAATTCCGCGAGGAGCGCTAGAAACATGGCCAAGAAGAGCAAGATTGCCAAGAACGAGCAGCGCAAGGTCATTGTGGCCCGCTACTCCGCAAAGCGCCTCGAACTGAAGAAGGCACTCGTCGATCCAGCCGGAACCGACGAGTCGCGCGAGGCAGCACGCCTCGGACTTCAGAAGCTTCCTCGCAACGCTTCGCCCGTGCGCGTGCGCGGTCGCGACGCGATCGATGGACGCCCGCGAGGCTTCCTCAGCCAGTTCGGCGTATCGCGAGTTCGATTCCGCGATATGGCGCACCGTGGCGAGTTGCCGGGAATTACCAAGTCAAGCTGGTAGATTTCAGGCGCTACGAGCGCTCCACCAATAACTGCATGAGGTCCGAGGAGGACATCCCATGGCTGACAAGTCACTAAACCGTACAGAGTTCGTCGCGGCAGTTGCCGCTGAGTCCGACCAAACCCAAGCTGCCGTTTCTAGCGTCGTTGACGCTATTTTCGCCGTGCTTGCAAGCTCGGTCGCCGAAGGCACGAAGGTCTCGATCCCGGGGTGGCTCGCAGTCGAGCGTACGCACCGCGCGGCTCGCGCCGGCCGCAACCCCCAGACGGGTGAGGCCATCCAGATCAAGGCTAGCTACGGCGTAAAGGTCGCAGCCGGCAGCAAGCTCAAGGCCGCGGCCAAGGGCATGTAGCTTTTCTTTATACGACAGGGCGGTGACCGTAATGGTCGCCGCCCTTCGTCGTTAAGCTTGACGAGTGCCTCGCTCGCTCACGATCGCCACACCGGCGGTCCTCCTTCTCGCGGCACTGCTGTCCCTTTTCGCTGCGCTCGCCTTCGGTGGGGGTGCGGATGCCCCACTGATCATCGACCCAGGTGCGGTTGTGCGGTACGGGCTGCCGGTGTCCACGCTCTTCGTCAACCTGGGCGGAGCGGGTGCGCTTGGGGCGCTCGTGTTGGTGTGTTTCGCACTCGACTCGAGCCGGGCCGAGTTTGGCCGCGCGCTCGATGTTGCCGCGGGGGCATCCGCAGTGTGGACGGTCGCGGCAGCCGTCACGGGGTTCTTCACGTTTCTCGCGGTCTTTCAACAACCACTGAGCGTCGACGACAGCTTTGGGGACTTACTTGGTTCCTTCCTTACGACCACCGAACTGGGTCAAGCGTGGCTCGCGACGACGCTCATCGCTTCAGGCGTTACGGTCTTGTGTTTCGCCGTACGCAACGTCACGGTGCTCGCGTTCGTCACGGTGCTCGCGGCGATCGGCTTGCTACCCGTGACCCTGCAAGGACACCGAGGGGGCACAGCGGATCACGACTCGGCGTCGACGGCGCTCTTTCTGCACGTGCTCTTCGCCGCGGCCTGGCTCGGCAAGACGAG
>JANNCX010000112.1:0-2333 GCA_031387145.1 Salinibacterium sp. | reverse complement strand
CGATCGCGGCAGCCGCGTGCGGATCGACTTGCTTCAATCGTCGATACAGCTCGCCCGGACCGACCACGAGCAACTCGGCCTCGAGTGCTGCTCGCGCCTGGGCATCTGTTCCGGGGAAGCGAAAATCCTGGATGACGCTCGATACATAGAGGCCAGAGCCGCCCACGAGCACCGGCACTGCGCCGGATTGCTCAATCTGCTCTATCGCGGCGCGGGCGTCGGCTTGATACTTCGCAACGTTGGCCTCGTCGAGCGGGTCGAGCACGTCAAGCATGTGGTGCGGGATGCCGCGGCGCTCATCAAGCGAGAGCTTCGCGGTGCCAACATCCATGCCGCGATACAACTGCATCGCGTCGGCATTGACGATCTCAGCGCGCAACCCGAGCGAGACAAGACCCTCGGCGATGGCGAGGGACAACTCGGACTTGCCGGTCCCCGTGGCGCCGACGATGACAATGAGGTCGGGCACGGTCGTTAGCGCACGGTGACGGTGTCGTCCGCACGGCGAAGGCTCGGGAGCCCGAGGGAAACCCGCCCCGGTTCGGCGGACGCCGTCGAGGGCACTGCACACGACTCGGCCTCGGCGCGATCCCACGCATCGCCTGCTCGAGTCCTCCGTACCTTCAAGAGGGACCCAACCGGTGCGTCTGCAATCACGTGGTACGGAGCGGCGTGACTGATCACCACGCTGACGATGTCACCGGGACGCGGGATGTCGCTTCCTGCTGGCACATCGAAGTGAACAAGCCGGGCATCCTCAGCGCGCCCCGATAGCCGGTGCGTCTCGGCTTGCTTGCGGCTCTCGACGCTTGACACGAGCACCTCGACCGAACGACCGATTTGCTTCTGGTTCTCTTCCCACGAGATTCGATCCTGCAGCGCCATGAGTCGCTCGTAGCGTTCCTGCACGACCGCCTTGGGAACCTGGTCGTCCATCGTCGCAGCGGGGGTTCCTTCGCGAATCGAATACTGGAAAGTGAAGGCGGTCGCGAAGCGTGCTTCTTCGACAACGCGCATGGTCTCGAGAAAATCTTCTTCAGTCTCGCCCGGGAATCCGACAATGATGTCGGTGCTTATTGCAGCGTGAGGAATTCGTTCACGCACTCGATCCAAAATTCCAAGGAACTTCTCCGATCGGTACGAGCGCCTCATGCTCTTGAGAATTCGATCAGACCCCGACTGCAACGGCATATGTAGCTGAGGCATGACGGTCGGCGTCTCGGCCATGGCATCAATGACGTCATCCGTAAACGCGGCCGGGTGTGGGCTGGTGAAGCGGATACGTTCGAGACCAGCAATCATGCCAGCCGCGCGCAACAACTTTCCAAATGCTTCGCGGTCGCCGAATTCGACGCCGTACGAGTTGACGTTTTGCCCGAGCAACGTGACCTCGATCGCGCCGTCGTCGATGATCGCCTGAATCTCGGCGAGAACGTCACCCGGTAGACGATCCTTCTCCTTGCCCCTGAGAGCCGGGACGATGCAAAACGTGCAGGTGTTGTTGCACCCGACCGAAATCGACACCCACGCGCTGTGGGTCGACTCGCGCCGGCTCGGGAGCGTCGAAGGAAAGACGTCGAGCGACTCAAGGATCTCCAATTGAGCTTCGCCGTTGTGCCGTGCTCGCTCGAGCAAGGTGGGAAGCGAGCCCATGTTGTGAGTCCCGAACACGACGTCGACCCACGGCGCCTTCTCGAGAATCTTCGCCTTGTCTTTCTGGGCGAGGCATCCGCCGACGGCAATCTGCATTCCGCCGTGTTCGCGTTTCGTGCTCGCGAGCATGCCCAGGTTGCCGTAGAGCTTATTGTCCGCGTTTTCACGAACGGCACACGTGTTGATGACGACGACGTCGGGATGCCCGTGCTCAGCGCGCACATACCCGGCAGCTTCGAGCGACCCGCTCAGCCTCTCGGAGTCGTGCACGTTCATCTGGCAACCGTACGTACGCACCTCATACGTACGCGCAGCTTCCAGTAATGCGTCAGTCATGCTCCCAGCTTACGGCCGGGAACCGGAGCCTAATCCTGCGTGAGAGTTATCGTCCAGGAACCATCGCCCAATTGCTCCGATGCCGACAGTTGCATCTCTGTTCCCACAATGCCGCCCGTGTAGAGCGCGTTGCCGCGATCGGCATCGAGGAAGACCGTTACGGTGACCGCTGTACCGTCAACGGACCACGTGTCACTTGGGTCGTCGTAGCTCGAGTCGTTGTAGGTCACTCCGACGGTTCCGTCGCTCTGGAAGACAAACGTTGTGTCGTCGCCGTCAGAGTCCGTTCCACTCCACGACGTGTCCACGAGATTGACGTCGCCGGTCGAGGTGTTGCCCCCGCC
>JANNCX010000084.1:0-1807 GCA_031387145.1 Salinibacterium sp. | reverse complement strand
GCCCGTGCTCACTTCGCGTTGCACGAGCTCGACGAATCTGCCGATTCCGTGGGTCTGGTGCACGACGAAATCGCCCGTCTTGAGTTGCAGCGGATCGACAACATTGCGACGCCTACTCGCGAGTCGCTTCACTTGCCGCGAGTCGTAGCCCGCCGTGCGCCCAAAGAACTCGGCTTCGCTCAGGAGCGCGAGCTTGACGTCTGGCAGCTCGAAACCGATATCGACGGATGCTTGCAGCACGTAGGCCACGCCAGGTTCGGTGATCGCGGGCAGGGCATCCACGACGCGGCCGGACAACTCGTGCTCGGCCAACACGTCGGCCGCGCGCTCCGCGAGCCCCGGTCCGTGCGCTGCCACTGCGACCGTCCAGCCGTCTCTCAAGAGATCGCCGACGTGAGCGAGCGCCCCATCGGGTTGGCCGGCGAAACTCGGGACGGCGCGAGCGTCGATGCACACGTACTCGTCGGCGTCGTCCTCATAGGCCGGTTGAGTAGCCGCAGGCGTATCGAAACCGGGCTCGCCTTGGTTTCGATACGCGACTGCGTCGCTACTCAACCAACCGGTTCCGCTCAGCGTCCACCACGGCCTCGCCCCCGCGGCATCCCGCAGAGTGCGCAGCGTCACGAACTCGCCGGCTTCAAGGTCGATCGGCGCCTCGGCGCCCGCCGTTGCGGCGTTCCACGCGGCACCGAGAAACTCGCGGTTGGTCTCGACAAGGCTCGCGGCCCGCGCCGAAACGCGTTCGGGCGAGAGCACGGCGATCACGGCATCCGCTGGCAAATAGTGCGTGAGAGGCACGAGTCGGTCGAGCAGGGCGGGCGCGAGTGACTCCATGCCGTCGACGGGAATACCCTCGCTGATTTTGGCAAGCATCGTCGAGAGGCTCGGAAACTCGTGCTGCATTTCACGTGCTCGCTGACGCACAGCGGGCGAAAGAAGCAGCTCTCGGCTCGGAGCGAGCGACGCCGTCGTGATCTCGGTGGGCAGCGATCGCTGGTCGGCGACCGAGAACTCGCGCAATTGCTCGAGTTCGTCGCCAAAGAATTCGAGGCGAAGTGGATGCTCGTCGGTGGGCGCAAACACATCGAGAATGCCGCCGCGCACCGCGAACTCGCCACGCCGCGTGACCATGTCGACGCGCGCATATGCCAGGTCTACGAGCTGGCGCGTGAGGTCGGCGAGGTCGTATCCGCGCCCGCCTCGCGTGAGGGAAATCGGTTCGATGCTCGTCAGATTGTCGGCGAGGGGCTGGAGGGCAGCGCGCACACTCGCGATGAGCACGAATTGCCCGACAGGGTTTTCGCTCCAGTTGCGGATGCTCCGCAGAGCCGCAACGCGCTTGCCCACCGTCTCGGCGCTCGGGCTCAGCCGCTCGTGCGGAAGCGTCTCCCAAGCAGGAAACTCGATGATCGTAGCGTTGGGCAAGAAACAGTCGAGCGACCGGCGGAGAGTCTCAGCCTCGCGGCTCGTCGCAGTGATCGCGAGGAGCGACCTCGGCGCATCATCGCGCGTGAGAAGCGCGGCAAGTAGTGGTGCGCGCAACCCGTCGACGAGGGAAAAATCGGCGCTACGGCGCGATTGCGCGAGGGCGCTCTCGAACGTGCGGGCGCGCGAAAGCCCCGTGATTAATCCGTTGAGAGTCACGCCCTGAGACTATCGCGGCGAGTGAAACTTCAGCTGCGCCGCTGTCAGCCCGTCCGTCGCGATCGCCTCTACCGCGTCGGCAGCATCCGCCAACACACTGGGCAAAAGTTCGCGCTCTGTACTCGCGAAGTCCTTGAGAACGTAGTCGGCTGCGGGCTGCCGA
>JANNCX010000077.1:0-9495 GCA_031387145.1 Salinibacterium sp. | reverse complement strand
CCTCACTACACCGGAAAGAAGAAGTAACCCATGCCGAACCGCTTCGCAAAGCTCGCTGCGCTCGACCCCGACGAAGTAATCACGCGCTCGTTCGTGCGCGATGTGCCGATCTCAGGCGGCAAAACTCTTGCTCTCGTCACTCTCGACAACGGCAAGGATCACACGCGCCCGAACACGCTCGGCCCCAACACGCTTCTCGAATTCGCTCGAGTTCTCGACGAGCAAAAGGAACGCGCGGGTCGCGGTGAAATCGCGGGACTCGCGATTACGGGCAAGCCATTCATCTTCGCCGCAGGCGCAGACCTCTCCAAGGTTGGCGAGATTCCAGATCGCGAAACGGGCAAGCAGATGGCCCAACTCGGTCACTGGGCGCTCGGTAAACTCACGGAGCTCGGAGTGCCGTCATTCGTGTTCGTCAACGGGCTCGCACTCGGCGGCGGCGTCGAGATCCCCCTCAACGCGAATTACCGAACGATCGATGCATCCGTACCCGCATTCGCGCTGCCCGAGGTCTTTCTCGGGATCATCCCCGGCTGGGGCGGCTCTTACCTTCTGCCCAACCTCATTGGTATCGAGAACGCGCTTGAGATTGTCATCTCGAACCCGCTCAAGAACAACCGCATGCTGGACGGCCGCCAGGCCTTCGAACTCGGTATCGCCGACGCGATCTTCGAGCCCGCAAACTTTCTCGAAGACTCGATCAAGTGGGCCGATGCAGTCATCTCGGGGCGCATCAAGGTCAAGCGCAAAAACGAACCCGGCAAGCTCGAACGGGTCGCCAAGTGGGACATCGCGATCGGCATCGCCGACAAGATGCTCGCGAGTCGCATCGGCCGCGTCGCGCACGCGCCGTACCGCGCCCTCGAATTGCTCAAGGCAGCGAAATCCGTCGACAAGAAGAAGGGCTTCGAGCTCGAGGATGACGCCCTCGCCGACCTCATCTCAGGTGACCAGTTCCGCGCATCCATTTACGCATTCAATCTCGTGCAAAAGCGGGCCAAGCGCCCCGCAGGTGCCCCTGACAAGGCGCTCGCGCGTCCCGTCACGAAGGTCGGTGTGATCGGTGCCGGGCTCATGGCGCGCCAATTCGCTCTGCTATTTGTGCGCCGATTGCAAGTGCCCGTCGTCATAACCGACCTCGACCAAGGTCGAGTGGATGACGGCGTCGCCGACATCCACAAGGAGATTGGCAATCTGCTGGCTAAGGGCCGCATCTCGAGCGACGAAGCGAATCGACTGACTGCACTCGTCACCGGCACGACCGACAAGGCAGATTTCGCCGATTGCGATTGGGTTATCGAGGCCATTTTCGAAGAACTCACGGCGAAGCAAGACGTTTTCGCGGAGGTCGAGAAGCACATCTCCCCCGAGGCGATTCTCGCGACCAATACGTCGTCGCTCTCGGTCGAGGCGATCGGCGCGAAGCTCAAGCATCCCGAGCGAGTCGTCGGTTTCCACTTCTTCAACCCCGTCGCCGTAATGCCTCTCATCGAGGTCGTGCGCACGCCTAAGACGACCGACGAAGCTCTCGCGACCGCGATGAGCACGGCCGCGAAACTGCGCAAGAACGCCGTCATCACGAAGGACACTCCCGGATTCGTCGTCAACCGAATCCTGGCAAAGGTTCTCGGCGAAGCGATGCATGCCGTAGACACGGGCACACCGTTCGAGGTCGTCGAAGAATCGACGCGACCGTTCGGATTGCCGATGACGCCATTCGAGTTGCTCGAACTCGTCGGTCTCAAGGTCGGTGCGCACGTGCTCGACACGCACCACGCCGCTTTTCCCGACCGCTTCTTCGAGAGCAAGAACCTGCACAAGCTCGCGGAACTCGGTCACATCTTCGAGCGCGACTCGAACGGCAAGATCAAGGGAATCGACAAAGCCGCGATCGCGATCGTCGCGGGGGGCACAACTCCCATGACCTCGACCGAACTCCAGACTCGCATCGAAGACGGCCTCGCTGACGAAATCCACCGCATGCTCGAAGACGGCGTTGTGGCTGCGGCGGAAGACATCGATTTGTGCCTGATCCTCGGAGCGGGCTATCCGTTCCAGATGGGTGGGGCTACGCCCTACCTCGATCGCGTTGGCGCATCGGAGCGAGTCTTCGGAGCGACATTCCACCACCCGCGAATCGCGGGCGTCAGTTAGGACTGATCAGTCGTAATCCTCGTCGAGACGTCGCTCTCGTCTGGGAGCGGTCGGGCGACGGGAATCTTGCTCCCGAGCACTTGTGCGACGACATCGCGCGCGATGTTTTGCGGAGTGAGTCCGATGCTTTCGAGAATGTAGTCGCGGCTGCCGTGCTCGAGAAATTGGTCGGGCAAGCCCAGTTCGTTCACTGCGGTATCGACGCCAGCTGCGCGCAGATCTTGACGGATGCGTGTGCCGATTCCACCGACGCGAACGCCGTCTTCGATCGTGACAACGAGGCGGTGGTCAGCGGCAAGCGCGATGACGCTCTCAGGAACGGGAACGACCCAGCGGGGATCGATGACCGTCGCGCCAATCCCTTGAGCCGCGAGTCGCTCGGCGACTTGAAGTCCAATCTTGGCCATGGGCCCGACCGTGACGATCAGCACGTCTTTGTGTGGCGCTTCCCGCAAGACATCGACCCCGTCATCGGTTCGACGAACCGCGTCGTACTCCGTGCCGATGCTGCCTTTCGAGAATCGCACGACCGTGGGGCCGTCGTCGACAACCACGGCTTCCCCGAGCTCTTCGCGCAAGCGAGTCGCGTCACGCGGGGCTGCGATACGGATGTTCGGCACCACTTGCAGGATCGCAAGATCCCACATTCCGTGGTGGCTGGGCCCATCAGGCCCCGTCACGCCGGCTCGGTCGAGCACGAAGGTCACTCCGGCTTTGTGCAGTGCGACATCCATGAGCACTTGATCAAACGCACGATTGACGAAAGTCGCGTAGAGCGCGACGACGGGATGCAGCCCGCCGAACGCCAACCCGGCAGCTGATGTTACTGCGTGCTGCTCTGCGATTCCCACGTCGAGCACGCGGTCTGGATACTTCTCAGCGAAACGGTGCAGGCCCGTGGGGCGCAGCATGGCGGCCGTGATGCCGACGATGCGCGGGTTCGCGTCGGCGAGCTCGACAATTTCGTCCGAGAAAACCGACGTCCACGACGGTTTGCTCGCGACCTCGATGGGCTCTCCGGTTTCGGGGTCGATCTGGCCGACTGCGTGAAACTGGTCTGCAGCGTCGAGCAAAGCGGGCTGGTAGCCACGACCCTTTTCGGTGATGGCGTGCACGATGACGGGAGCGCCATAGTTCTTGGCTTGCTCGAGAACTTCGGTGAGGGCACGAAGGTCATGGCCGTGGACGGGGCCGAGGTACTTGATGTCGAGGTTGGAGTAGAGCGCTTCGTTGTTGCTAAAACGCGCGAGGAAGCCGTGCAAACCTCCGCGGAGACCCCGGTAGAGGGCACGACCGGGAGCACCGAACTTGTCGAAGACCTTGCGGCTTGTCGAGTACAGGCTGCGGTATGAGCGGCGCGTACGCACGTCGTTGAGAAAGTGCGCCATGCCGCCAATCGTCGGGGCATACGAGCGGCCGTTGTCATTGACGATGATCACGAGATTGCGGCTGTTGTCGTCGCTGATGTTGTTGAGCGCTTCCCACGTCATTCCTCCCGTGAGAGCACCGTCGCCGACGACAGCGACGACGTGACGTTGATTCTGCCCCGTCATCGTGAACGCTCGAGAGATGCCGTCGGCCCACGAGAGCGAACTCGACGCGTGCGAACTCTCGACGATGTCGTGAACAGATTCGGAGCGCTGCGGGTACCCGGCGAGTCCGCCCTCGGAGCGAAGCTTGCTGAAGTCTTGGCGGCCCGTAAGGAGCTTGTGCACGTAACTCTGATGACCCGTGTCAAAAACGATCGCGTCATTGGGCGAGTCGAAAACCTTGTGCATCGCAATCGTCAATTCGACGACACCGAGATTCGGGCCGAGGTGTCCGCCCGTCTTCGAAACCTCGCGCACGAGAAACTCGCGAATCTCAGCAGCGAGCTCGACTAGTTCGCCAGGGCTCAACTTATCGAGGTCGCGGGGTCCGTGTATCCCCTCGAGAAGAGTCATACTTCGACCCTAACCCAGCGCGCTCAGACGAGCGACCTAAGCACGAATTGCAAAATGCCGCCGTGGCGGTAGTAGTCGGCTTCACCGGGAGTATCGATGCGAAGCACGGCATCGAACTCGACGGTCTTCTTGCCGTCTGGCGACTGCTCGCTCGGGGTTGCCGTGACGCGAAGCGTTTTGGGTGTGCGACCCTCGTTGAGCTCCTCGACGCCCTCGATGTCAAAGACCTCGGTGCCGTCGAGTCCCAAGGAGGCCCAGGTCTCACCCGTCGGGAACTGCAGCGGCAGCACTCCCATGCCGATGAGGTTCGAGCGGTGAATCCGCTCAAAGCTCTCGGTGATAACTGCCTTGACGCCGAGGAGGCTCGTGCCCTTAGCCGCCCAGTCGCGACTGGATCCGGAGCCATACTCCTTGCCGCCCAAGATCACGAGTGGCGTGCCCGCGGTGGCGTAGTGCTGCGCCGCGTCGTAGATGAACGCTTGCGGGGCATCCGCTTGACTAAAGTCACGCGTGTAGCCACCCTCGACACCATCGAGAAGTTGATTCTTCAAGCGGATGTTTGCGAAAGTGCCGCGAATCATGACCTCGTGGTTTCCACGGCGCGAGCCGTAGGAGTTGTAGTCCTTGCGGTCGATGCCGTGGTCATCGAGGTACTTGCCGGCTGGGCTGTCTGCCTTGATCGAGCCCGCGGGGCTGATGTGGTCGGTCGTGACCGAGTCGCCGAGCTTCGCGAGAACGCGCGCGCCCGAAATGGACGACACGGGCGTGGTCTCGATCGTCATGCCATCGAAGTACGGGGGCTTGCGCACGTACGTCGACTTCTCGTCCCACTCGAACGTCGAACCCGTGGGCGTCGGAAGGTTCTTCCAGCGATGGTCGCCGTCGAAGACGCCCGCGTACTGGTGCGTGAACATCGCGGTATCGATCGACGAGTCGATCGTGGCTTGAACTTCGGCAGCATCCGGCCAGATGTCCTTTAAGAACACGTCGTTGCCCGAGGTGTCTTGGCCCAGTGCATCCGTGTCGAAGTCGAAGTTCATCGAACCGGCGAGAGCGTATGCAATCACGAGGGGTGGCGACGCGAGGTAGTTCATCTTGACATCAGGGTTGATGCGGCCCTCAA
Source organism: Salinibacterium sp. (assembly GCA_031387145.1). Classification (GTDB taxonomy): domain Bacteria; phylum Actinomycetota; class Actinomycetes; order Actinomycetales; family Microbacteriaceae; genus Rhodoglobus. The sequence goes on along the minus strand of JANNCX010000077.1, from coordinate 4,275 downwards.
AGTTGCGGTTGCCCGAGAGCACGGCTGTGACGGCGAGGTCGTTCTTGTTGATCGCCCCGGAGATCTCGTCGGCGAGCGGACCCGAGTTGCCGATGCACGTCGTGCAGCCGTAGCCGACGGTGTAGAAGCCGAGGTCCTCGAGGTAGCTCGTGAGTCCGGCCTTCTCGTAGTAGTCGGTGACTACCTTCGAACCGGGCGCAAGCGTCGTCTTGACCCACGGCTTGGCCTTGAGGCCTTTCTTTGAGGCGTTTCGCGCGAGGATGCCCGCAGCGAGCATGACGCTCGGGTTGGACGTATTCGTGCACGACGTGATCGCCGCGATCGCCACGGCGCCGTGGTCGAGCGTGAAGCGCGATCCATCGCCGAGCGTCACGCTCGTCGGGCTGGAGACGCTCGCGGGAGCGTGGCTCGCGTGCGTGTGAGATAACTCGTGCGCCGAGTACTCGTCTTGCGGGGTAAAGCCGATGGGGTCGGAGGCCGGGAACGTACCTTCGATCGCGGCATCCACTCTCGAAGAATCGACGCGAGCGTAGTCGCCCAGATCCTTCTCGAATTGCATCTTGGCGTTGCTGAGCTCGACGCGGTCCTGCGGGCGCTTCGGGCCAGCGATTGACGGTACGACGGTCGCGAGGTCGAGTTCAAGGTACTCGCTGAAGACGGGCTCGACGGCGGGGTCGTGCCACAGCGACTGAAGCTTTGAGTACGCCTCGACGAGTGCGACTTGCTCGTTGCTACGACCCGTGAGCCGCAAGTAGTCGAGAGTGACATCGTCAATTGGGAACATTGCAGCGGTCGACCCGAACTCCGGGCTCATGTTGCCGATCGTCGCGCGGTTTGCGAGAGGAACGGATGCCACGCCGGGTCCGTAGAACTCGACGAACTTGCCCACGACGCCGTGCTTGCGCAGCATTTGGGTGATCGTGAGAACGACGTCGGTAGCCGTCACTCCCGTGGGGATTGCGCCGCTGAGCTTGAATCCGACGACCTTGGGGATGAGCATCGAAACGGGTTGGCCGAGCATTGCCGCTTCCGCCTCAATGCCGCCGACTCCCCACCCCAGCACGCCAAGTCCGTTGACCATGGTGGTGTGCGAGTCGGTGCCTACACACGTATCTGGGTATGCGCGAAGCACGCCCCCGACCTCGCGCGTGTACGTAACGCGGGCCAAGTATTCGATGTTGACTTGGTGCACGATTCCCGTACCGGGCGGCACGACCTTGAAGTCGTCAAACGCCGTCTGGCCCCACCGCAAGAACTGGTAGCGCTCACCGTTTCGTTCGTACTCGATGTCGACGTTGCGCTCGAGAGCATCGGCGGTTCCAAACAGATCCGCGATTACCGAATGGTCAATGACGAGTTCGGCGGGAGCGAGCGGGTTGATTTTGGTGGGGTCGCCGCCTAGGGCACTTACGGCTTCACGCATTGTCGCGAGGTCGACGATGCACGGCACGCCCGTGAAGTCCTGCATGATCACACGCGCGGGCGTGAACTGAATCTCGGTGTCTGGCTCGGCCGTAGGCACCCAGGAGCCGAGCGACTCGATTTGGGCCTTCGTAACGTTCTTGCCATCTTCTGTGCGCAATAGGTTTTCGAGCAGCACCTTGAGGCTGAAGGGAAGCTTCTCGGAGCCCGGCACTGCGTCAATACGAAAGACCTCATAATTGGTCGACCCAACTTCGAGAACATCTCTCGACCCAAAGCTATTCACTGCCGACATGCGCTGTCTCCCTTACTGAACTTCTACACTCGAACTATCTCGACATCAAGATACTTTATTGTACTCGCGACGACTGATCACTCGGTCTTTGGGCTCGCATAAGCCGTGCGCATGAGCAACCACGTTACCCACAAGAGTGCCGCATACAAGGGCACTCCGAGCACGAGCTTGAGTGCGGCGAGCGCCCCAGTGTTTCCAGCGAAATAGAGCGGGAGCTCGACCGCGAGACGGAGCGCGAATAGCCCGATCCACATGAACGTCGCGATCAGCGCGACCCTGAACTTTGCGCGATCCGTGCGCCACTCTGCGCCCGTGCTCGTGATGAGCGCCGCGATTACTCCGATAAGTGGTCGTCGCGCGAGGAGGCTTATGAGCAAGGCCGTCAAGAAGATTCCGTTAAGGATGAAGCCGAAAACGAAGTTGTCTTCCGAGCGTCCCGTGAAAAGTGCGAGCCCCGCCGACAAGCCGATTCCGATCACGCCAGCGATTGCCGATGACCACGGTTGTCGCGCGACCACTCGAGCGATGACGAAAGCGACGGCAAGCCCAAGCGGAATGAGTACGGAGATGAGCAACTCGTGCGTGATTGTGAACACGACGAGGAACGAGAGCCCTGGCAGGATCGACTCGACGAGACCGCGAATCCCGCCCATTGCCGCGAGGAGTGCCGTGCGGCTGGGAGTCTCGCCGGGAGTGACTTTGCCTAGGGCCGAATTTCGAGCTGCGGAGGCCATGCCATCGCGAAGCTCATTGCCCTCGGTCACGTGGGCGTCCCGGGTTGTGCGGTAGCGGGCATGTGCAGCGGGATGAGGTCTCGCGGGGGCATCGGCGTGTTTCCTCGCACGACAACGATCGAGCGGAACAAGTCCTCGACCTTGGCGGCCGCTTCCGGATTGGATGCAGCGTTCCCAGCAATCACGCCTCGCAAGAACCACCGAGGGCCGTCGACGCCAATGAACCGTGCGAGCTTGGGAGGCGCGCCCGCAACGGGAATTTCGGCGAGCAGTTCGGGGCCAAATGCGCCGACTGCGGGGCGAATCGTGCCGCCTTGCTTGTTGATTTGCTCGACGATCTGAGCGCGAATCTCGTGCCACAGGCCGCTCGAGCGTGGGGCGGCAAAAGGCTGCACTTGAAGCGTCGAACCGGCATAGTCGAGGGCGACCGCGACGACGCGTTTGCTGCCCTCCTCGACTTCAAGGCGCAACTGCAGATCGGGACGCGGCAGAATCTTCACTCCCCCGAGGTCAACGTACGGTCGCACGGCGTTGGCTTCGCTCTCATCGAGCGGCCCCGCCGTCGCGCGATCCACGGGAGCCGACTTGGGCTGCTCCGCACGAGCGGAACCTTCTTGTGTGTCGCTCACGAAGTGGCTCCTTCTGACTGGGTTTCCCCTGATTGCGACGCGGGCGATTGCACACCGGTCGATCCAAACCCTGACTCGCCACGATGACTGCCCGGTAGCGAGGCCACGGGCACGAAGCGGGCGCGCGACACGGGCATGACGATGAGTTGAGCGATGCGGTCCCCAATTGCTATCGAGAATGGATGCTCGGAGTCGGTGTTCAACACCGTCACCCTGATCTCGCCGCGATAGCCAGCATCCACTGTTCCCGGGCTATTGACGATCGTGATGCCATGTTTCGCGGCAAGGCCACTGCGTGGCACGACGAAGCCGACATACCCATCAGGAAGAGCGACCGAGACTCCTGTGCCGACGGTCGCGCGACCACCGGGAGCAAGCTCGACCGACTCCGCGGCGCTCAAGTCTGCACCGGCGTCGCCGGGGTGCGAATATGCAGGCACGTTCGCGCTCGAAATGAGTACATTCACGTTGTCGGCCACGTCACGAGGGTAGTGCAGAACGCTGTGCCTCCAGAAAGTCTGATCGAATAGGGGCATGACGATTTACCGCGAGAGACTTTGGCCCGCCGTGTGGCTCTTCCTCAGTACGGCGCTGGTGATTCCCGCGAGCCTTCTCGTGTTTTTGCCGATCAACGAGACGGTAGGAGTCGTCGTTGCCGCAGTGCTCTATCTGGGTTGTGTCGGACTCTTGCTCCTCGCTGCGCCCGTTGTCGAAGTCACGTCGACCGAGTTCGTCGCAGGTAAGGCGCGCGTGCCGCTCGAACTCGTCGCGAGCGCGGCTGGATTCACCGGCTCTGAAGCCAGTGCTGAGCGCGGTCAACGGCTCGACGCTCGTGCGTGGCTCCTGATCCGCGGGTGGATCGACCCGGTGGTTCGCGTCGAGCTAAACGACGCTAACGATCCCGTGCCTTATTGGCTCGTCTCGACTCGCTGTCCCGACGAACTCATCGCAGCGATTGACGAGGCTAAACGCCGCAGAAGTTAGAAGGCGCTGAACTAAGAGGCGCACTCCAGGCAAATAGACCCGAGCTTCGTTTCGTGGTCAATCTGCGAACGGTGCTTCACGAGAAAACAGTTCACGCACGTGAATTCGTCGGCTTGAGGCGGCAATACAACAACGTCAAGGTCGAGGTCTGACAGATCGGCACCCGCGAGCTCGAAGCTACCGGGGTTGTCGGCATCGTCAACGTCAACGG
>JANNCX010000076.1:0-4496 GCA_031387145.1 Salinibacterium sp. | reverse complement strand
CAGGCTTCGGGTACCTACGGGCAAGAATATATCACAGGAGGACATACAGACTCGTCTGTTTGTCCGTACTTTGTGCCCCAATCTCTGAGGCGCTCAACTTGACGTAGGCTCGAACGGATGAACGGCGCAGTCTCACTTCCGCTCGATGTAGCGCACCTTCGGTTCACCGCATCCGGCGACTCGCTCGTCAACCGCACGGTGCTCCCGAGCGGCGTGCGCATCCTCAGTGAAAGCGTGCCAGGTGCACGCAGCGCGACTATCGGGTATTGGGTCGCGGTTGGCTCACGGGATGAACTTCCCGTGACGTACGGGTCGACGCACTTCCTCGAGCACTTGCTCTTCAAGGGCACAGCGACTCGATCGGCGCTCGACATCGCGGTCTCGTTCGACTCCGTGGGTGGCGAGCACAACGCGATGACGGCCAAGGAATACACGTGTTACTACGCCAAGGTGCAAGATCGCGATCTCGTGATGGCGGTCGACGTGCTCGCCGACATGTTCACGTCGTCCGTGATCGATTCGGCTGAATTCGAGACGGAGCGCGGCGTCATTCTGGAAGAGTTGGCGATGGCCGACGATGATCCATCCGACGTCACGAGCGAGCGCTTCTTCGAGGCCGTGCTCGGCCAGCATCCACTCGGTCGCCCTATCGGTGGAAACAACGAGACGATCTCGTCGGTTACGCGCGACGCCGTGCTAAATCACTACCAAACGAACTACCGCCCTCAGGACCTCGTGATTACGGTCGCGGGAGCTGTCGACCACGATGAGCTCGTGCGCGGTGTTACGGCAGCTCTCGAGCGCGCGGGCTGGAACCTCGAACTCGAGGCGGCGCCCGTTCCGAGGCGCGACGCGACGGCAGATCTCATCGAGCGCGGAAGTGGCCTCGTCGTCGTCAAGCGGCCCATCGAGCAAGCGAACATCATCGCGGGCGTCGTGGGGATTGCCGCGACAGACGATCGACGCGTGACACTCGCGGTGCTCAATTCGATCCTCGGCGGCGGAATGTCGAGCCGACTCTTTCAAGAGATCCGGGAGAAGCGCGGTCTTGCATATTCGGTCTACTCGTTTTCGCCAAGTTACTCTGATACGGGCGTATTCGGAATCTATGCGGGATGCTCGCCGTCGAAGGTTCCGCAAGTCACCGAGCTCATGCTCGGCGAGTTTGCCCGGCTCGCCGCGGGCGGCGTGACGGACGATGAACTGCGGCGTGCCGTGGGGCAGTTGAGCGGAGCATCCGCTCTCGCACTCGAAGACTCAGACACGCGAATGTCCCGCTTGGGTCGAAGCGAGCTCACGATGGGGGAGTTCGTTGACCTCGATGAGTCACTTCGCAGGCTCTCGACCGTAACAACCGAGTTGGTTCGCGAGCTTGCTGTCGAGCTCGCGGCTCGGCCAATTTCGATCGCGGCAGTGGGCACGGTCGACAAGAAGTCATTCGCGGGTCTCGCTTCGCTGCCTGTGTCCCTGGTCTAGCGCGATGGCTCACTACCTCTACCTGGTTCGCCACGGCGAGCAGCAAGATGCAGAGCAGGGGTTACCCGACGGACCGCTATCGCCCAAGGGCGTGCGCCAAGCTCGTGCGATCGCCGAACGGCTCGGCGGAGTGCCGTTCACTCGGGCCTTGCACTCGCCGCTGCAACGCGCGGCAGAGACGGCAGCGATTATGACCGAGCGGATGCCCGCCCTCGAGTCGCGGCCGAGCGCCCTACTTATGGACTGCATTCCATCGGGGCCAACTGCTGATATGCCGCACAGCTTCGAACCCTTCTTTCGCGCGGTCGCCCCTGCCGAGATCGACGCGGGCCAAGCGCAAATGGCGGATGCAGTCGCCGAGTTTCTCGTGCCCGGTCGAGGTGACCACCACGATTTGCTCATTACCCACAACTTCGTGATCGCGTGGTTTGTCCGCGAGGTGTTCGGTGCTCCAGCGTGGCGCTGGCTCGGCCTCAATCAGGCCAATTGTGGGCTCACGATCATCCGAGTCCGCAGTGCGAAGCCGCCCGTGCTCGTCACCCACAATGACTTGGGGCACTTGCCTGCAGAGTTGCGCACGGGTCTCTCGGTCGAGCAACCGTTTTAGAGTCGGTACCGAGCCAACTCTGCGAGGTGGCGCCGCCGACTACGACTGGATGCTGGCGCGAGCCTTGCTCGACTCGAGAATTGGTAGGTTTGGCTCATGACAACTTCTGTCGCGATTGTCGGTTCGACGGGCCGAATGGGCCAGCTCATTTCGCAACTCATCGAGGCATCTGACGAGTTCGAGATTGCTGCCCAAGTCGACTCCCGCGGTGCGCTCGAATCGATGATTGGTGCCGACCTCGTCGTCGATGTGACGGTACCCGCGGTATCGCAATCGGTCGTCGAGTTCGCCGTTACACACGGGTTGAAGATTCTCGTGGGAACATCCGGCTGGTCGAACGAGCGCATCGGAGTTGTCGAAGCGCTCGTCGCGACGCACCCGACGAGCGCTGTCATCTTCGTGCCGAACTTCTCTCTCGGGTCGGTGCTCGCAACGTCGCTCTCGGCAATTGCTGCTCGATTCTTCGACTCGATCGAAATCGTCGAGGCTCACCACTCCTCTAAGGTCGACTCGCCCTCGGGAACCGCGGTGCGCACGGCGGAGCAGATGGCGGCAGCGCGAGTGTCACTCGGGCCCGTCGCGGCTCCCCACGCCGACCAGAGGGCGCGCGGGCAACAAGTGTCGAGCATCCCGATTCACAGCCTTCGCATGGGTGGCGTCGTGGCAAAGCAAGACGTCATCTTTGGCGGCACGGGGGAGCTTCTCACGATTAGCCACGAAACGGTATCGCCGAGCTCGTATGAAGCGGGCATCATGATTTCGTTGCAAGCTCTCTTATCCGCGACGGGAGTGACCGTCGGGCTCGACCGGATCATCGATCTCGGAATTACCGACAGCGCCGCTCAGTGACCACTCGAATCGCAGCCCTCATCATGACGGCGCTGCTCGCGCTCTACTTGGTCTTTGTCGTGCAGTACGCGATCGTCATGATGACGTCGGGCAACCCCATCGCTCTCGCGCTCGGTATCGCGCTGATCGTCTTGCCGATAGTGGGGGCATGGGCGCTCGTGGCCGAAGTCGTATTCGTCGTTCGCGCACAACGGCTCGTGGGTCGGCTCGGCGCTGACGGTGGACTACCCGTCGACGACTTGCCGCGCCTCCCGAGCGGCCGCATCGATCCGGTCGCGGCCGACGAGCAGTTTCCCGCATTCAAGCTCGAGGTCGAGCGCGAGCCGCAGTCGTGGCGCGCATGGCTTCGATTGGGCCTCGCATACGACGCAAGTGGTGATCTTCGTCGTGCGCGCTGGGCGACACGGCGCGCTATCGAGTTGTCGAAGAACGATCGAACATCGTCGCTATAGTGTCGTCAATCGTCCGATCTCTAAACATGAATCCGTCGGCGAGCAATCGTCGAGGCACGACCGCCTCGCTTGACAGCAGCAAGTCGCGACCTGCTTCACCCAGAAGACGAATCGCGAATTCCGGGATCACCCACGGATGCCACCTCCGCATGCCCTTCGCGAGCGCTCGCGTGACTTCTACCGATGTAGCCGGCGTGGGGCCCGCGATCGCGACAACACCGCTCAACGAGGACGTAAGCACGTGCGCGATCGCTGCTGCTTCGTCGTGCAAACTCACCCATGGCCAGTTCTGTTTTCCAGAGCCCAACCTCGCACCGAGGCCTATTGCCGTGAGCGCCATGAGCGGTGTGAACGCACCACCGCGTCCTACGACGACGCCCGTGCGCAATTGCACGACTCGAGTGCCCGTGGGAGTGCGCTCCGCGGCCTGCTCCCACGCTTCGACGACGTCGCTGAGAAAGCCCGTTCCCTTCGGGGATGTCTCGTCGAGCTCTACCCCGGGTTGATCCCCGTAGAAGCCCACGGCGGATCCGCTCAGGAACACTGTAGGCGGGCTTGCGCTAGCGGCGATCGCGTCGACGATCGTGTTCGTTCCCGAGATACGCGAATTCAGAATTTGGCTCTTGTACCTTCGCGTCCATGGGATGCGCCCCGTCGTCGCGCCCGCCAAGTTGATGACGGCGTCCGCCCAGTCAATAGCTCGCGTGTCAATCGTGCCGTCTAGAGGCGCCCAGTTGTATTCGGCCTCGCTCGCGGGAGTACGGCGAACTAGCGCTCGAACCTCATGACCGGCGTCTTCGAGTTGACGTCGGACTTCGGTGCCTATGAATCCGGATGCTCCCGCGATGAGTACATGCAACGAAGAGTCCGATCGCCCCACCATCAGGCGAGGCTAGCTTCGAGCGTCACGGTGATTCCTGCGAGCGCTCGGGACACGGGGCATCCCGTCTTGGCCTCGTCGGCGAGCCGCTGAAAAACCTCGTCAGAGATTCCTGGAATCTTCGCGCTCACGAGCAAGTGGCTCCCGGTGATGCCCGTACCTGGCTCGAACGTCACGGCCGCCGTCACGTGCAAGCTCTCGGGGGGCGTGCCGTTATTGCCGAGCGCGCCCG
>JANNCX010000059.1:0-2124 GCA_031387145.1 Salinibacterium sp. | reverse complement strand
GATGAGGGACGTTGCAGAGCGCACGAAGCACCTTCCGAGCTAAACGAGCTAAAGACGGGGAGAACTGTCATTATTTCGCACAAATTCTGAGCGCGCGGTGTACGGCGGCTGTGGCTAGGCATCTTCTGCGATTGCGATGGTCGGTTCGTGCTTCACTTCGAAGTTGACGGACGAAGAAATAAAACACAGTTCGCTCGCTTTCGCGTGGAGTTTGAGCGCGCGCTCCGGGTCACCGCTCGCGATGGTTACGACGGGTCGCAGTGTTACGGACGTGAAGTGCCCGCCTCCGTCTGCGGTTTGCCGCATGGTTCCGATCGCGTCATCCGTGTATCCGATCACTAAGATGCCGTTCGTTGCGGCAACGTGCAAGTAGCTCAGCATGTGGCACTGGCTCAGCGCCGCGACGAGCAATTCTTCAGGGTTCCAGCGTTCGGGACTCCCTCGAAACGCTCGGTCGCTTGATCCTTCGATATCGGGGTTTCCCTGCGCCGAAACAATATGGTCGCGACTGTAGGCCTTGTAGTCAGCGGTTCCGACGCCCAGGTTGCCGCGCCAATCGACTCGTACGGCGAAAGAATGGTCGATGTTCACGCTCGTGCCCCTGTGATCTCGGCTGACAAATGGCCATTGGCGGATAAACTTGTTTCATTATGACTGACACTCTTTCGCCCACGACCTCCGTTGACTCAGCGACTATCGCCCAGGAGCGTCGTATAGTCACGGCAATCCCCGGCCCGAAGTCGGCAGCACTGCACGAGCGCCGCCTCAAGGTCGTGCCGCTTGGTGTCGCGACTACACTCCCCGTGTACATCGAGCGTGCTCACGGCGCGATCGTTGTCGACGTCGATGGAAACCAGTTCATCGACCTCGGCGCTGGCATCGGCGTCACGACTATCGGTCACACGGATGACGCGGTGGTCGCAGCGGCGACCGAGCAGCTTGGCAAGCTCACGCACACCCTCTTCACTGTCACGCCATACGAGGGATACGTGCGAGTCGCCGAATACCTCGCCGCACATACTCCCGGCGATTTCGCCAAGAAGACCGTTCTTGTCAACGCTGGCGCTGAAGCGGTCGAGAACGCCGTGAAGATTGCGCGCAAGTACACGGGTCGCAACGGCATCGCTGTTCTCGAGCACGCATACCACGGCCGCACAAACCTCACGATGGCCATGAACTTCAAGGCGAGCCCGTACAGCACAGGATTCGGTCCATTTGCCGGCGATGTCTATCGCGCACCGAGCTCGTACCCGTTCCACGACGGACTCAGCGGAGCGGATGCAGCGGCTCGCACGATCGGCTACCTCGAGAAGACCGTGGGCGCGAGTGACCTCGCGTGTCTCGTCGTCGAGCCCATTCAGGGCGAGGGCGGGTTCATGGTTCCTGCCGATGGCTACTTGCCCGCACTTCAGGAGTGGTGCACGGCCAACGGCATCGTGTTCATCGCCGACGAGATCCAGAGCGGCATGGCTCGAACGGGCAAGTACTTCGCGAGCGAGCACTTCGGGCTCGTGCCCGACATGGTGCTCTCCGCCAAGGGCATCGCGGGGGGTCTACCGCTCGCCGCCGTAACTGGCCGCGCCGAAATCATGGACTCAGCTCAGCCCGGTGGGCTCGGCGGCACCTTCGGCGGCAACCCGATCTCGTCGGCCGCGGCAATCGCGGTGTTCGAGCAGATCGAGAGCCAGAACCTCCTCGCCGAAGCCGCTCGTATCGAGGGTGTTCTCAAGACCGGCTTGCAAGCGCTGGCGAAGAAGTACCCCGTGATCGGTGAGGTTCGCGGAATCGGCGCGATGATCGCAATCGAGCTCGTCGAGCCGGGCACGCACAACGCGAACGCTGCCGCCGTGACGGCGATTGCAGCCTTCGCGGCACAGCGCGGGGTGCTGTTGCTCACCGCTGGGACCTACGGAAACGTGTTGCGATTCCTCCCGAGTCTTGCAATCAGCGATGCACTTCTCGAGGATGCGTTGTCTGTCATCGACGAGGCGCTCGCGGCACTGTGACGAGCGCCTCGTCGATGACAGACAACGCATCCTCGAGAAGTGCATCGCTGATTGCAAGACTCGGGAGGAATCGCAACACGTTTCCGTAGGTCCCAGCGGTGAGCAACAGCACCCCGCG
>JANNCX010000037.1:0-11560 GCA_031387145.1 Salinibacterium sp. | reverse complement strand
GATGATGCGCATGTTCGCTTGATGGGGGATGAACGCCGCGAGGTCCTCGGCCGTGATGCCTGCGGCCTCAAGCGCGAGGTTCGCGACCTTCGCCATCTCCCACACTGCCCAGCGGAACACGGTCTGACCGTCTTGGCGCAGGGTCGGCCACTCGGCTTTGCCCTCGCGGTAGTCGATAAGCGTCGCGTCCATGCTCACGGCATCCGCTTTGGAGCCGTCCGAACCCCACACGGCAGCGCTGATTCCCGGGAAGTCGCTCGGGCCGATAACTGCTGCGCCCGCGCCATCGCCCAGGAGGAACGAGATCGAGCGGTCGGTCGGGTCGACGATGTCGGAGAGCTTCTCGGCGCCGATCACGAGGGCGTAGTGGGCCGCGCCCGAGCGGATGAGGGCATCCGCTTGAGTCATGGCGTAGCTGAATCCAGCACACGCCGCATTGGCGTCGTAAGCCGCAGCGGGGTTCGCACCGACGCGATCGGCGACGACCGCTGCCATCGACGGGGTCTGGCGCACGTTGCTGATGGTCGCGATGATCACGAGGTCGATGAGTTCGGCGGCGATACCCGACTTCGCGATGGCTTCTTTTGCGGCATCCGTCGCAAGGTCGACAGCGAGAATTTCTTTCGAAGCGCGCGTGCGGCTGATGATTCCCGTGCGCTGTTGAATCCACTCATCGCTTGAGTCGATTGCGGCGACGAGCTCGTCGTTGCCCACGACGCGGTCACCGCGCGCGGCGCCGTAGCTGTAGACGCGAGTGAACTCGACTCCGTGTGATTGCTTGATACTGGCGGTCACTGTGCGGTCCCATCGATGAGGTCGAATGCTTTCTCGAGGTCGTCTGGGGTCTTGACTGCGACGGTCGGTATGCCCTTGAGCCCGCGTTTCGCGAGACCCACGAGAGCGCCGGCTGGCGCGAGTTCGACGATTCCCGTGACTGAATCGGCCGCGAAGGCCTCCATCGTCTTGTCCCACCGTACCGGCGACGAGACTTGGCCGACGAGAAGCTCGACGAACTGTGCGCCGCTCGACACGCGCGAGCCGTCGTTGTTGGTCCAGATGGGCAGGCTCGGGTCGTGAGTCTCGAGTCCGGCGGCGAATGCTGCGAGGTGCGCGACAGCGGGCTGCATGTAGCGCGTGTGGAACGCGCCCGCCACTTGCAGCGGGATGACGCGCGAGCCCGCAACGGGGTTCTCAGCGAGTTGCGCGAGGGCGTCGAGGGCGCCGGCGACCACGATTTGTCCACCGCCGTTGAAGTTCGCTGGCGCCAGGCTGAGCTCCGCGAGTCGCTCGAGCAGGGCGGCTTCGTCGCCGCCAAGAACCGCGGACATTCCGGTGGGCTCGATCGCTGCGGCATCTGCCATGGCAGATCCTCGCTCGCGAACGAACGCGACCGCATCCGTTTCGCTCAGTATGCCCGCAGCCGCAGCCGCGGTGACCTCGCCGACCGAATGACCGGCGACTCCGCCAACCTTGTCGCGTCGGCCGTCCGCCAGCAGCGCCGTGAGAGTGAGGAGTCCCGCAGCGACGATGAGCGGTTGCGCAACCCTCGTGTCTCGAATCGTGTCGGCGTCTGAGACGGTGCCGTGGGCACGCAGATCGATTCCGACGGCCTCCGAAATCATGCCGAGTTGATCGCTCGCCCCCGGTAGGTCGAGCCAAGGTTCAAGAAATCCGGGAGTTTGAGAGCCCTGACCGGGCGCAACAATAACAATCACTCGCCTAGTCTGCCAACGATTGCGGCTCCGTGGTGGGCCGATTCGACGAAGAATCGACTAAATCGTTGTGGGATGCGTTCAGGGCCTAGCGCTTGCGGGGTCCCTCGGGGTCGGCAATTGAGCCGACGATGAGCGCGGATTGCAGAATGAGCGCCTCACGAGCGCCCGTGGCATCCCACCCGATAACGTCGCTCACGCGCTTGAGGCGGTAGCGCACGGTGTTGGGATGCACGAACAACTCGCGCGCGGTCGCCTCGAGGGATCGGCCATTGTCGAGGTAGCACCATAGCGTCGACAGCAAGTCTGTCGAGTGCGCCTGGAGCGGACGATAAATGCGATTGATGAGCGTCGAGCGCGCGAGTGGGTCGCCCGCGAAAGCGCGCTCGGGCAGCAAATCGTCGGCGAGAGTCGGACGCGGGGCGTTGCGCCACGAACGCGCGACGGCGAACCCCGCGAGGGCTGCCTTTGCGCTTTTGGAGGCATCGACGAGAGTGGGTACTTCGTGGCCGAGCACGAGGTGGCCAGGCCCGAACCCGGGTTCGAGCTGCTCCGCGATCGTGAGGAACGGCATGGGCGGTGTCACTTCGGCATCGTCGGTTCGCGGGCTCGCGCGCCCGATCACGAGCACGAGACGGCTGCCCTGCACGCCTATCAGAACGTCAGCGTCGAGGTGCCGAGCCGTGCGCCGTAGCTGGTCGACATCGAGCATCTTGGGCGCCGTGCCCACGAGCACGCACACCTCTCCGTGTCCGTTCCAGCCGAGGGCAGCGATGCGGCTCGGGAGCTCGTTGTCGTACTCACCGCTGAGGATCGAGTCGACGACGAGGGCCTCGAGGCGGGCATCCCACAGGCCTCGTGCTTCGGCAGCGCGCGCATAGACATCGGCGGCCGCGAAAGCGATCTCGCGCGAATACAGCAGGATCGCTTCACGAAAAACGCTGTCGCCATCTTTCACACGCTCTTCGACGACTTCGACCGTGATGCGAATGAGCTGGAGGGTTTGCGTGAGCGAAACCGATCGCAGAAGTTCGCGCGGAGCCGCACCAAAGACATCAGCCGCGATCCACGGGATCGACTTGGGGTCTTCGAACCAGCTGATGAAACTCGTGATGCCGTTTTGCGCCACGAGGCCGACGGCGGATCGCCGCCCTGGCGGCATGTCGCCGTACCAGGGGAGCGTGTCATCCAGTCGCTTGAGAGTCGCGGTCGCAAGCTCGCCAGAGATCGTGCGCAACCACGCGAGTGTTTGCTCTTTGGTCCTCTGCACGGCGACTATTCGACCCGCCTAGCTTTCGCCGCCGGCGGAGCCCGTATTTCCCGCAGTCACGTCGAGCAAACGGTACTTCTCGATCGCTTGCGCCGGAATCGATCGGTCGATCGTGCCGCGCTTGGCGAGCGACTCGAGCGAGCGAACAACTACCGAAGGGCTGTCGATCTTGAAGAACCGGCGAGCAGCGGCGCGCGTGTCCGAGAACCCAAAGTCGTCGGCACCCAGCGTCGCATAGTCGCCCGGCACAAACTGCCTGATTTGGTCGGGCACGGCGTGCATAAAGTCGGTCACGGCAACGAAGGGTCCCTCGGATGCCGAGAGCTTTTGCGTCACGTACGCGACGCGCTCCTCGCCGTTGGGGTTGAGGAAGTTGTGCTCGTCGGCGGCAATACCGTCGCGACGCAATTCCGTCCACGACGTGACCGACCAGACGTCGGCTGACACGCCCCAATCGTCAGCCAGTAATTGCTGCGCCTCGAGCGCCCATGGCACCGCGACTCCCGACGCGAGAATTTGGGCCTTGGGGCCCCCGACCGTGCCGGACTTGAGGTGGTAGATGCCGCGAAGAGCGCCGTCGACGTCGAAGTTCTCGGGCTCTGCGGGCTGCACGATGGGCTCGTTGTAGAGCGTCAAGTAGTACATGACGTTGGGATCGGGATGCGCGCCGCCATACATCCGCTCGATTCCGGCCTTGACGATGTGACCGAGCTCGTAACCGTAGGCGGCGTCATAGCTCACGACTGCCGGGTTCGTAGACGCGAGCAGCAGTGAGTGCCCGTCGGCGTGCTGCAGGCCCTCGCCCGTGAGTGTCGTGCGACCCGCGGTCGCGCCCATGATGAATCCGCGAGCCATTTGGTCGCCCGCGGCCCACATCGCGTCACCTGTGCGCTGGAACCCGAACATCGAGTAGAAGACGTACACGGGAATGAGCGGCTCGCCATTCGTTGCGTATTGCGTTCCCGCAGCGGTGAAGGCCGCGAAAGCTCCTGCTTCGTTGATGCCGACGTGAATGATCTGGCCTTGCGGGCTCTCTTTGTAGGCGAGCAATTGCTCGCGGTCCACCGAGGTGTATTGCTGGCCGGCCGGGTTGTAGATCTTGGCGGTCGGGAAGTACGCGTCCATTCCGAACGTGCGAGCTTCGTCGGGGATGATCGGAACGATTCGATTGCCGAGTCCCTTGTCGCGCAGTAGGTCCTTGAGCAAGCGCGCAAATGACATCGTGCTTGCGATCTCTTGCTTGCCAGAACCCTTGCGCACGACGTCATATACCGAGGCATCCGGCATCGCGATTTGCGTGTACTTTGAGCGGCGCTCGGGCACGTATCCGCCGAGCGCACGGCGACGCTCCTGCAAGTACTGAATTGCTTCGTCGTCTTGACCCGGGTGGTAGAACGGGGGCTGGTATGGGTCGGCTTCGAGCACAGCGTCCGTGATCGGAATTCGCATAACATCGCGGAACTGCTTGAGGTTGTCGAGCGACAGCTTCTTCATTTGGTGGGTCGCGTTGCGACCCTCGAAGCTCGGACCGAGGCCATAGCCCTTGACGGTCTTCGCGAGAATGACGGTCGGTTGACCCTTATGCTCGGATGCCGCCTTGAAAGCCGCATAGACCTTGCGGTAGTCGTGGCCGCCGCGCTTGAGGTTCCACAGTTCGTCGTCGGTGTAGCCCTTGACCATCTCGAGCGTGCGGGGGTCGCGGCCAAAGAAGTTCTCACGCACATAGGCGCCAGACTCTGCCTTGTAGGTCTGGTAGTCGCCATCGGGCGTGCGGTTCATGAGGTCACGAAGAGCGCCCTCGGTGTCGCGAGCGAGCAAGTCGTCCCACTCGCGGCCCCAAATGACCTTGATGACGTTCCAGCCGGCGCCACGGAAAAAGCTCTCAAGCTCTTGAACAATCTTGCCGTTGCCGCGCACGGGGCCGTCGAGGCGTTGGAGGTTGCAGTTGACGACAAAGTTCAGGTTGTCGAGACCGTCGTTGGCTGCCCACTGAAGTGCGCCGCGGCTCTCGACCTCGTCCATCTCGCCGTCTCCGAGGAAGGCCCAGACCTGCTGGTCAGAGGCGTCCTTGATTCCGCGATTGGTGAGGTAGCGGTTCGATTGTGCTTGGTAGATCGCGTTGATCGGGCCGAGACCCATCGAGACGGTCGGGAATTGCCAGAACTCGGGCATGAGGCGCGGGTGCGGATAGCTCGAGACGCTGCCAGTCGGGTGCGACTTCTCTTGTCGGAATCCTTCGAGTTGCTCTTGGCTCACGCGACCTTCGAGAAAAGCGCGCGCGTACATTCCGGGGGAGGCATGGCCTTGGTAGAAGATCTGGTCGCCGCCGCCCGCGTGATCGGCGCCGCGGAAGAAGTAGTTGTGGCCGACCTCGTAGAGGGCAGCGGATGACGCGTACGTCGAGATGTGGCCGCCGACGCCGACCCCGGGCCGTTGCGCGCGATGCACGGTAATGGCCGCGTTCCAGCGGATCCAGGCGCGGTACTTGCGCTCGATCTCTTCGTTTCCGGGAAACTCGGGCTCGTTCTCGGGCGCAATCGTGTTGATGTAGTCGGTCGTCGGAACCATCGGCACACCGAGGTGCAGGTCTTTCGAGCGCTTGAGCAGGCTCAGCATGATTTCGCGGCCGCGCGCGTGTCCGTGGGTGGCTACGAGGTCATCGAGGGATTGCTGCCACTCGGCGGTTTCTTCCGGATCGGAGTCCAGGTGGTGGACAGAGTACGGATCCTGGTCGTTTACCGTCACGGTGACCTCTTTCGTGTAGAGAGATGATTCCCAGCGCGCGTCGGGTTGCGACGGGGACGCTAGCGAAGCTGTGCTTACCTACGGCACGCGTCGATTCTAGTTGTCGGTTTCCTTAGGTTTAGCACGCGCGTAGGATTGCGCGTCATGGCCGCAGACGACTCCACCCTCGCCCCCGACTTCGAGCTTGCGAACCAATTCGGTGAGCGCGTGCGATTGAGCAATTTTCGAGGCGTCATGCCCGTCGTTCTCGTGTTTTACCCGCTCGCATTCTCGGGCACGTGCACGACGGAATTGTGCGAATTGCGCGACAACCTGAGCTTGTTCAAGGATGCCGGTGTCGAGCTTCTCGGCGTCTCCGTCGACTCGAAGGCGACCCTCCGTGCTTGGGCCGAACACGAAGGCTACGACTTCTCGTTGCTTGCGGATTTCTGGCCACATGGTGGCGTGGCAACCCAATACGGCGTTTTCAACGCCGACAATGGAATCGCGAACCGGGGCACGTTCGTTATCGGTGTGGATGGGGTCATCCACTCACAATTCAATTCGGGGCCGAGCGAGGTGCGATCCCTCGATGAGTACCGCGCCGCGATTGACGCCGTTCGCCTTTAGCTTTTCGCGGATTTCGAGTCGCTGCGCACTAGCACCTCGCGTAGCTCCGTGATGATCTCAAGTTGCCTTCTGTTGATCTCAAGCAGCAACTCGATATCAACTTTCGCGGCAGTGTTCGTGTCGAAGTCGTGCTGGGCAAGTGCGGCAGACAACGCGTCTTGACGTTTCGCGGCGATGAGCAAGATTGCGCCTTGAAGGCCAGCGAGCATGCTGAGAAACAAGTTGAGGAGGATGAACGGATACGGGTCCCACTTGAGATCGAGCGTATTGAGCACCGCCCACAGCATCATGAATGCCAAGAAGCTGCCCACGAAGAGCCAGCTGCCCATTCCATTGCGCATGTAGTCGGCGGCTCGCTCGCCACGAGTGAGGGTCTTGTAATGCTCGGCGTGCCAATTTCCTGGAGTGTGTGCCATGCGGGCGAGTGTATGCCTCACGTCAATATATTGACGGCCCTCGAGATCACCAGTGCAAGTAACACGAATCCCGTGAGCGCTTGGTAGCCCATGAACGCTTTCGCGCGCTTCGTCATCGGCATGACGTCGGTTGGGCTGAACGCCATCATATTAGTGAGCGAGAAGTATGCGTAGTCGATGAAGCTCGAGTTCCACTTTTCGAAGCCGATGGGTTTGTCTTGCTGCGGAAACCGGAAGTCCTGCTGCGCTTTGTCGTTGACCCCTTCGACGCGACGCGCCACTGGCCCACCGCGATCAAGCTCCCAGTACACGAGCGCAAACGCGATGACGTTTGCGATCCAGACACTCAACGCGACGAGTAGCACGCTCGGGCCACTCGCGCTCCCGTTGACGAGTTCAATGATGAGCCGCACGAGGTAGACCTGGTTTACTCCGGCAAGACCGAGGGCGAATCCGATGCTGATCCAGCGCGACCACCGGGTTTGAGTGCTCATTCTGCGCGGGTTGACTAAGACAAGCGGCACGAGCACCAATGCACCAATCGCGGGGATGAGCCACGGTGGCAGAAACTGCACTTCAGGCGGCAGAAACAAGTACGTCGCAAGAGCAAGCAGCGATGCAATCACGACGGGATACCGATGCTCTGTCATGCCCGGAAGTGTATGCCGCGGGCGCTCGATGCAAGTAACATTGAACCGCGTTGTCCCGGTATGCCGGGCGACGGGCCTTTAGCTCAGTTGGTAGAGCGCCACGTTTACACCGTGGATGTCATCGGTTCGAGCCCGGTAGGGCCCACTATGAGAACGGTAGCGTCTGCCCGCCGCTCGGGCGCGTGGGCACTGATCCTCGCCTCCCTGTTCTGGGGAACGACGGGCACCGCCGCGAGCTTCATGCCCGAAAACGTGAGCCCCGTGGCGATCGGCGCGAGCACCATGGCGATCGGCGGGCTCTTGCTGTTCATAGTCTCGGCGCGAGCGTCGATTGCAGCGATTCAGGATGCCGCGAGCCGCCGTTGGCTCCTCATCGGGTCGATCGGGGTGTTCGTGTATCCGCTCGCCTTCTACTCGTCGATGGACCTCGCAGGGGTCGCGATCGGCAACGTTGTCTCGCTCGGCACTGGGCCGATGTTTGCGGCCCTGCTCGAGTGGGTGTTCGAGCGGCGGCGGTTGTCGGGCCTGTGGGTCGTGTGCACCGCTGTCGCGCTAGCGGGCGTAGTGCTTCTTGCAGCCGGTGCGCATCGGGAGGCTTCGTCCACCGGCACGAACGTCGCGCTCGGGGTCGGGGTAGGGTTCGCGGCAGGGCTCGCGTATGCGCTGTATACGTATAGCTCGAGCCGGGGCATCCACTCGGGGCAATCGTCTCGAGGCGTGATGGGGGGCATGTTCGGAATCGGCGCGATTGGGCTACTGCCGGTTCTGCTTGTGTTTGGAGCCCCCTTGATGCAATCGCCCACGACGATCTCGATCGCGGCATATCTCGCGATAGGACCGATGTTTGTCGCCTACCTTTTGTTCGGAATCGGCATGCGAACGCTGCGCAGCAGCACCGCGACAACCATCACCTTGCTCGAGCCCGTAGTCGCGACTTTGCTCGCGATTTTGGTCGTGGGGGAGCGGCTAGACGCCCTCGGATGGATTGGAATTGTTCTCATATTGACGTCGATTACTGTGCTTGCAACGGCTCGGCAACCACCTACCGTGACGTTCGAGCCCTAGAATTCCAGCATGGAGAACGACGACGAGGCCAACGACCAGGCCCAAATCGACCCGAACCTAGCACCGCAGGGTCCTCGCCGATCGACGTTTACTCCGCCCACTGCGGAGCATGCTGGGGCACCTCGCGGGCCTGAGCTGCACGACGATGACGAGCTCGCAAACGCGCTCGCGGCCGACTTGGGATTCATCGCGACGGGTGCGATTCCCGTTATTCCGCCAGGATCTCCCGTCTACGACCTTCCGCCCGCGCCTCCCGTTTATGATCTGCCGGTGGCGCCGCCGGCGCCGCCCGCGTACGAAGTGCCTCCCGCTCCGCCTGTGTACGACATGCCGCCCGCTCCGCCTGTGTACGACATCCCGCCCGCTCCGCCTGTGTACGACCTGCCGCCTGCTGCGCCCGTGTACGACATCCCGTCCGCTCCACCTGTGTACGACATCCCGCCCGCTCCACCGGTATATGACTTGCCCCCAGCGCCACCTGTCTATGACCTGCCGCCTGCCGCGCCCGTGTAAGACTTGCCCCCCGCTCCGCCCGTGTATGACTTGCCGCCCGCGGCACCTGTCTACGACCTTCCGGTCGCGCCGCCCTCCGCGTTTGACGGCTCGTTCGAAGCGCCCCCGGCGCCTTCGTTCGAATTCTTCACACCGCCACCCCCGGGCGCCGAGCCCGCCGAACCCGCAGCGTTCGACCAGTTCGCGCCGCCCCCTCCGCCAACGGCCGAGCCCACGGCATTCGATCCGTTCGCCTCACCCGCAGCACCCGTGTACGACTTGTCGTCTGGGGCCCAAGGCGAAGTCGCGGGCGATGCAGCTGAGGTTCCCGCGTGGATGTCCCTCCCCGCGCCAGACCCCACGCAAGCTGTCGATTTGGGCGAGGGCCCACCAGCCCCGCCGACCCGCCGTTCGCTTCGCGACGATGAACTCATCGGCCTCGCCGACGAAGTGGCTCGCGAACCGGGTGGGGCACTCAGCGCGATCGAGCAACTCGAAGCCGAGCTCAAGCTCCGCGACGAGGAGGCGCGCGAGCGCGATGCATGGGAAGCGACAGCTCAGACCCCCGAATCGCCCGCCGACGTTCCGCCACCTGTCGTCCCCGACGGTCCAGCGCCTTTGCCCGCGTGGGATGTTCCCGCACCGAGCGAGTCGTGGGATCCGGGTCCCGACTTCGGAACGGATGACCCCGACCCTGCACTCGCCGCTGCGCTCGTTCCACCCGCGCTAGTCGAACCTCCGCCGTTCGGTGGACCGCCCATCCTCCCCTCCGAGGCCGCCGCGCGAGCGCACGCTACGGACTCCATCGAAATCGTCGAGGCCGAGATCGTGGAGGATTCCGCAGCCGGCGCCCTGGCGTTCGGCGCTGCATCCGCTGCCGCCGGTGCCACCGCACCCGCGCGCGAATTTAGCTTTGACGACCTGCTCGTGGGAGGCGAAGCTCCTCCCGCACCAGCGGGAGTCGGCGCTCCCGGCAGCTCGCTCATTGAGCCGCTTCCCGTTGTCGCTGGCGAAGGTGTGCCGACCGACACGGGTTCGGTCGCAATAGTCGATCGCGCGTATGAGCCCGAGCTCGTTGACGATGTCGACTATGTCGACCGTATTGTTCTGGGAACCGGTGTCGCAGCGGTCGGCACGAGTGTGCTCACAGGCCCGGTCGAGCTGCCATCGGGGCCGATCTCGACCCACAAGATTCCCGAAGACGAAGTCGTCTTGATCGACAACGAGCCGATTCGTCAAAAGGCCTTTAGCCTCGAGAAGAGTGGCCCCGAGCCGACTCCCGTGGATCATCGAGTCGGCAGGGCTGCGCGATTGTTCTGGTTGTGGTTTGCCGCGAACTCTTCGATTCTGAGCGTGGGTCTTGGCGCAACCGTGTTCGCGGTCGGTATGAGCCTGCGTCAGTCGATCGTCGCGATTCTCGCGGGCGTCGCTCTGTCGTTCATCCCGCTTGGGCTCACTACTCTCGCGGGTAAGCGCAGCGGGCAACCGACCATGATCGTCTCCCGAGCGACCTTTGGTGTTGTTGGCAACGTGGTTCCCGCGATTCTTGCGCTCGTGACGCGAGTCTTTTGGGGCGCTGCGCTCTTGTGGCTTCTCGCGTCATCGGTGGCCATAGTGCTCGTCGGTGGTGACGTTGCCGGACCATTCGGTGAGCGCGAAATCCTGTTGATTTCTCTCGCGGCCGCTTTCGTTCTTGCTGTGCTCATCGCCTTCGCGGGATACCCCATGATCGCGCGCATTCAACTCGTGCTCAGCCTCATTTCAGCCGTTCTTATCGTCGGTCTCATCGCGATGACGGCGGAATACATCGACGTCGCGGCGGCACTCACGACTCCAGACGGCTCGTGGCTCCTTACGATCACGGGCGCCGTGCTCGTCTTCAGCTTCGTCGGCCTCGTGTGGGCGAACAGCGGCGCAGATCTCGCGCGCTACCAACGTCCCGATTCGAGCGGCGCGACCTCGATGTTGTGGGCGACTTTCGGCGCGACTCTGCCGGCGTTCGCTCTCATCGGGTACGGTGCACTGCTCGCGGCGTCGAACGAAGGCATCGCAACCGGATTCCTCGTATCGCCGCTCGACACGCTCGCGCTCATGCTCCCAACGTGGTACCCCGTGCCGCTCATAGCGGCAACGACGCTCAGTTTGCTCTCGGGGATTGTCGTGACGCTCTACTCGGGTGGATTCGCGCTTCAAGCGATCGGCGTGCGCGTCAAGCGCCAGTGGGCGACGGTCATCGTCGCGGCGCTTCTCGCGGGGATGGCCCTGTTGCTCGCGTTCGGGGTCACGGGAATCAACGACCTGTTCCGCGACGCTGCAACGACGCTCGCGGTTCCGACTGCGGCGTGGGCAGGAATTTTCGCGGCCGAAACGATGATTCGAAATCGTCGGTACGAGTCCGAGTCGCTCACTAAGCGCGGTGGCGTCTACGCGAGCATCCGCTGGGTCAACGTCGTCGGACTGTTTGTCATCAGCGCGATCGGTTTTGGACTCACGACAGCGACGATCTCGTGGCTCGGCTGGCAGGGGTACGGGTTTGGTTTGCTCGGGGTGCCACTAGCCAGCGACCTCGCCACGAGCGACGTCGGCGTGCTCGTTGCGCTC
>JANNCX010000022.1:0-5596 GCA_031387145.1 Salinibacterium sp. | reverse complement strand
CGAGGTCGATGTCGCCTGGCTCAGCGACTTGTCGGGCCGCCGCGAACTCGACGAGTTGCTCAAGATCGGAGCGATACGACCGCACGGTGTGCGTACTGAATCCGCGCTCGGCCGCGAGGTAAGCGGCGAAGTCGTCGACGTACCGAGCGAGATCCACACTCTATGGTCGCGCACTCGACCCCGAGCAACGGCAAGCGCGCTAGCGTTTCATGCATGACTGTCTCGATGGGAACCGCGCTCGTAACGGGAGCGACCGCCGGCATCGGGGCCGAGTTCTGTCGGCAACTCGCCGCGCGTGGACACGACTTAGTGCTCGTCGCGCGCAACGAAGAGCGCTTGAATGACCTCGCGAGCGAGCTTTCTTCGACGTTCGGCGTGACGGTCGAGGTGCTCGTTGTTGACTTGCTCGACCCCACCCAAACGGAACGAGTTGAACAACGAATTGCCGACCCAGACCGCGCGATCAGCGTTCTCGTCAACAACGCGGGGTTCGGGCTGAATCTCGATTTCGACGAATCCACGGTCGACGACGAACAGCGACTGCTCGACATACTCGTAACAGTTCCCATGCGGTTATCGCACGCCGCGATCGGCGCGATGCTGGCGCGAGGCACAGGCACAGGCACAGGCACAGGCACGATCACACGCACACGCACCGGCACGATCATTAACGTCACGAGCATCGCGGCCTTCGCACCTCTCGGGAGCTACTCGGCCGCGAAGGCATGGCTGCAATATTTCAGCCGATGGGCGAATGCCTACTACCGCCCTCGCGGCCTCACGGTAATGGCGCTCGCGCCGGGCTTTGTGCGCACCGAGTTTCACGAACGGATGGGCGTCGAGCGCGAGAGCATGGCGCCGAGGTGGATGTGGCTCGACGTTGCGCCGCTCGTTCGAACGGCGTTGAAGCATGCTGACCGTCGACGCGCCGTCTCAATTCCCACGGTGCGCTATCGGGCCATTTCTTGGGTTGCGCGAGGGCTTCCGATGTGGATCATTACGCGCGTCGCCAAGACCCGGCGCTGGTCGGCGTGAGCCGAGCTGCTGCTCTATTCGTGGCGTGAGCGCGCGGCATCCGCTGAGTTGAAGTCGGAATCTTTGCGTGAGAAGGTGTCGATTCTCTGCTCGACCGTCATGCTCGCGATCTGCTCCCAGCCCGCGGCCGGCACTCCCGTGACCTCTGCCGTCTCGCCCACAGGGATGATCGAGTGCACGAGTTGGTCATCGTAGACGTGCACGACGTTGACCGATTGGCCGAAGTCGACGCCAGAGAGCACGCGGTCCTCGGCGCTCAAGTCGAGCGTGTAGCACGTTGCCGAAGCGACTGATACGGGCACGCCCGCGAACGTCGAGTACGTCGAGTAGTGCAAGTGACCCGCGAGGATGCCCCGCACATCCGTGCCTCGAATGACGGCGGCGAGCTTGTCTTGGTCGAAGAGCTCGAGCATCCCCATCGCCTCGAGCAGCGGCGTCGGGATCGGAGGGTGATGCACGGCGATAATGGTGCCGTGCGGGGCGGGGGTCGCAAGCACTCCCGCGAGCCACTCGAGTTGGGCATCCTCCAGCTCACCGTGGTGGTAGCCGGGCACAGTTGTGTCGAGGGAGATGATGCGCAGCCCGTTGATGTCGTAGACACGGTCTTGTGGCGCGGTCGACTCGGCGCCGAACAGTTGCTTCGAGTATTCGGGTCGTTCGTCGTGATTGCCCATGACCCAGATGATTTGCGCGTTCATGCGAGCGGCGACAGGCTCGACGATGCTCTTGAGTCGCTCATACGCGTCTGGTTCGCCGAGATCCGCGAGATCCCCCGTGAAGACGATCGCCCCGGGCTTAGCAATCGATCGCTCAAGTTGCGCGAGCGCTTGGCCGAGGTGGTCAATCGTGTTGACTTTTCCGTAGAGCGAATGCCCGCCCGCGAGCAAGTGCGTGTCGCTAACGTGAGCGATCACATGGGACGCCGCTGGGTACTGGCCGAGTTGAATCACGGCTCCCACCCTAGAGCGCCGACTCGCGCGACGGTAGGGGCACGCTATCGCGCAGAGTTCGACACATCGACCAACTCTCGTGCGCTCGTTCGACGTCGCTCGGCGACGAATAGTGACCAGACGACAAGAGCGGGCCACAAGGACTCGGTGTTCGCTGCGACTCGCTCGACAAGTCCGAGGTAGCCGACTTCGGGGTTTGCCCAGACGGCGAGGAACCAAAAGCAAAACACGGCCATGACGGCGGTACCGAGAATCGCGCCCGCTGGGCGGATGATCCACGGGAACGGTTTGCCACGCCGCATGCCGAGCGCCGGCCACACCGCGAGCGCGATGAACCCGATGATTGCGGCGTTTCGGTGCTCCGGCGATGTGCCCGCCATTGTCGGGAGCGGAAAGAACGCGACCGCGAGGCTAGATGCGGAGGCAACGCCGATCGTGATTCGGCCAAGCTTGCCGATGCCCACGGCGAAGATTGCCGTGACGGCATGGCTGAGGGAGGTGAGCACGAACATCGCGGTCATGAACACTCGATTGGGTGCATCCAACGCCGCGAGTTCACTGATCGTCTGCACGACTGGATTGAACCCAGGCGCCATCGCTTCAGCGACGAGTGTGCCCCCAATGAAGAAGATCGGCGCGAGGGTCGCTGAATACAGGGCGGGTCGGCGAACGAGGGAAGTCACGCCGCACAGGCTAGCGCGCCGCGGACGAAACCTTGAGCCACCCCGACTCGCGTTCACGAACTGTTTGCTCAAGCTCGAGCCGCCCGAGCACTCGAGAGACCTGTCCAGGCGCGAGTCCAGCACGAGCCGCTAGGTCGCTAACGACGCGCGGCGCGCGCGTGCTCAACGCGTCGAGCACCCGAATCTCCTCGCTCGTTGCCCCGGAAACGACTTCTGCGGGTGCCGGAGCGTGCGACTCGAGCGGCGCCAACTCGGCCATGTCGTCAGCGTTAGTGACGCACGTCGCATTGAACTCACGGATGAGGCGGTGACACCCCGCGGACGCAGCACTAGTTACGGGGCCGGGCACGGCACCGATCGGTCGGCCGAGCGCGGCCGCGTGACCCGCGGTATTGAGCGATCCCGAGCGCCACCCGGCTTCGAGCACAATCGTCGCTCGACTCGCTGCGGCGATGAGCCGGTTGCGTTGCAAGAACCGCCATTTTGTCGGCGACGACCCCACCGGTAGTTCGGAAATGACGACGCCCGTCTCAACGATCCGATTGAGGAGCGCGTCGTGCCCGGCCGGGTAGAAGCGATCGACGCCTCCTGCCAAGAACGCGACCGTTAGCCCTCGACTAGCGAGTGCGGCGCGATGCGCCATCCCGTCGATTCCGTACGCGGCTCCCGAGACGATCGTATACCCACGGTCAACGAGCCCGGCGGATGCTTCCATCGTTACGTGTTCGCCGTAGCCCGTCGCCGCGCGGGCTCCCACGAGCGCGATAGAACTGCCGATCGAGTCGAACGCCGTGTCGGTTCCGCGGGTCCACAAAGCGATCGGGCGATGCGCTTCAAGGTCGGAAAGACTCACGGGCCAGTGCTCGTCGGTCGGTACCCGCAGCCGCACGCCGATCCGCACAGATTGTCTAAGTGCAATGAGCGCGTTGCCCGAATTCACGCGCGGCTGCCACCGATCGATGGCCTTCTGGGCATCCACTTGACTCACCGTGGCTTGCTCGCCAATTTGCTCGCCGAGTTGATCCACTAGTTTTTCGGCAGTCCACCGCTCCAACACGGCCGCGAGCGCGCGCGGTGCTCCGATCGAGGCGATCACGGCTCCCGCGACGCGGTCGCCCGGCTCCGCAATGCCCGTCCACGTCGCGCGCGCGAATCGTTCTTCGATCGCGTCTCGATCCAAGTCCGTGGGGCTAACCGATCGCACGAGTTCGGCAACTTCCGCCTCTTTCAAACCGAACATACTCAACTCGAGATCGCCCTCCTCAGATACAGCGCCTGACCCATGTGGTCGGCGGTGGGTGTTGTCGTGCCGTCAAGGTCGGCGATCGTCCACGCGAGTCGCAAAATCCGGTCGTAGCCGCGCATTGTGATTCCCCCGCGTTCGAGAGCTCGGTCGATGGAAGCGGTGACGGGGTTCGATAGTCGAACCCCCGGGGAGCGCAGCCATGCTCCGGGCACTTGCGAATTGAGTCGCCACGGAGTGCTCGCTAGGCGCGCACTCGCCGCGGCTCGCGCGGTCGCGACTCGCTCGCGTGCGGCAGCGGTTGACGTGCGCGGCGAGTCATCCGCCAACCGGAGCTGCGCACTCGTGATGCGCTGCACTCGGTACTGGATGTCGATTCGATCAAGCAAGGGTCCAGAGAGCCTACCCACGTATCTGCGGCGCGCCGAAGGCGGGCAGGTGCACTCCGAGTCGCGCGCGCCGTATTGCCCGCACGGGCAAGGATTTGCTGCCATGACGAGCTGGAAGCGTCCGGGAAAGTGCGCGACGGCGTTCGCGCGGTGGATGCTGATGATGCCCGACTCGAGTGGTTGCCGAAGAGCGTCGAGCACGGTCCTACTGAATTCCGGCGCCTCATCGAGAAACAGGACTCCGTCGGATGCGCGCGCCGCGGCCCCTGGGCGAATGAGACCGCTGCCGCCCCCAACGAGCGCAGCGGCCGTAGCGGTGTGGTGCGGACTCTCGAAAGGCGGCCGCGTCGACAAACTGCTGCCGACGGGCAGCCCCGCGAGCGAGCGCACGGAACTGACCTCGAGCGCCGCTCTAGTGTCGAGATCCGGTAGAAGTCCAGGGAGCCTCGACGCGAGCATCGTCTTGCCAGCGCCGGGTGGACCGAGTAAGAAGACGTGGTGTCCCCCGGCGGCGGCAACGAGCATCGCCTCGATCGTCTCGGCGTTGCCAATGACATCTGATAAGTCGCCCGCGAGTGCTTCGGGCGTCGAAAGCTCGGGTCGACTGATGGCTTCGACTGGCTCCGGGTCAAACTTTCCGCCGTGCCAAATCGCCGCGTCGCGAAGACTCGCGACGGCGATGACGCGCATGCCCGGAACGAGCCGCGCCTCGTCGGCGTTGCCGCTTGGCACCATGACGGTCTCGAACCCCGAGCGCGACGCAGCGAGTACTGCCGGGAGAACTCCGTTGATCGGTCGAAGTCGACCGTCGAGTCCAAGCTCGCCCAAGTGCACCACACGGTCGATCGAGTCGGCCGAGATGGTTCCGGCAGCGGCGAGCGCCGACACGGCGATCGCTAGGTCGAACCCTGAACCGTGTTTCGGCAGGGCGGCTGGCGAGAGGTTCACGGTGATCTTGCGACCGGGAAGCGGGCATCCCGAATTCATTGCCGCCGATCGAACGCGATCTTTCGCTTCGCCGAGCGCGAGATCAGGGAGACCGATGAGCACGAACGAGGGTAAGTTGCTCGTGATGTCAGCCTCGATCTCGACTACCGCGCCGTGAATGCCGAGGAGCGAGATAGCGTGAGTGCGCCCGATAGCCACTAGAAGACTCGCTCGAGGTGCTCGACCTCGACGGGACCGCCGAATGGCGCGATGACGGCGACGGCATCGATTCGAATCGCCCGCGCGACTCCCGGGTGCGCTTCGCACCACGCGGCAGCGAGGCGACGCAATCTAGCAAGCTTCGCGGCC
>JANNCX010000010.1:0-3288 GCA_031387145.1 Salinibacterium sp. | reverse complement strand
TAGGACTCGAGGTCGAGGCAGACGGACTTATTGAATCGGTCGTCGATCACCACGCGAACGCTTTGAAGGTGCTTCTTCTGTGCCGAGTCGAGGTGCTGGCGCAGGCGATTTGACGCACTCAGGGTCTCGCCGACGTAAACTTCTCCTGTGGATTCGTTTGCGCCAGGTCCGTCGAGCACGTAGACCACCGGCCAATTACTGCTACGAACGTGCGTCGGTACCCAGCCGCGAATCGCCTCAGAGGTGAATCCGACGTGGACGATCTCAGAGCGCGTCATACTTCGCGCTGCGACCACGCGCCTTCGCGACCGGATATTTCTGCCGGGTCACTGCGAGTTTCGCGAGAATGAGCTGTTCGGGTTCGAAACCCAGCTTCGCGGCGAGAAGCGTGCAGTAGGTGAGCACATCGGCGAGCTCTTCGCGCACCCTCGCCTCATCGGCGTCGGCACCCCACTGGAAACACTCGAGTAGCTCCCCCGCCTCGATCGCAATGCTCTTCGCGAGGTTCTCGGGGGTGTGGAATTGGGCCCAGTCTCGCTCGCCGACGAACTCGGCGAGTTGCTCACGAACTGAGAGGGCAGTCACGTGATCACAGTATCAGGAGCGATCGAACCGCACCGCGATCATGCTTTCCGCTGGTGGACAGGATGATCGCCGGCCAGCTGGTCACGTACTTCCCTTCGCCTTTTCGCTGTGTACGAGGGAAGAAAGGTAATCGACACCCTTGTCCTTCGAGGGGAAATCGGGCTGCGCCCCACCGGCACGGCCGTCACATCGCGCGACGTTTGCGACGATCTCCGCATTATCGATGATGAAGCGGCGGACGACGACCCGAAGTCGTGGCAGGTATGACCGGACTCGCAGTTCTACGAGTCCTCCTCGTCGCGATGTCCGCGCGCGTGGGCGAATTCGACCTCACGCCGAACCGGATGGCGGCGCTCGGTCTCAACGTCATCCTGCTCGTCAATCTCGCCGGGTCGACGTGGCACACCCTGCGCCTGGTCAGTGGGCGACAGCCGGCAGCGCGGCGCCGCGCCATGTGGCCTCGGCCTTCGCGGTGATCCTCCTCGCCATGCTTCGGAAGATGATCCCGTGGAACGGTAGGATCGCGAGCCAGTACAGGCGGCCGCCGAGTCCTCTGGGAAAGAAGATCGCGCGCTGGAAGTAGCGCGACGTGCCGTCGTCGTTCGCCGTGGCGCGCAGTTCCAGCCACGCCAGGCCCGGAACCTTCATCTCCGCCCGCAGCCGCAGGTACTCCCCGCGATCGAGGCGCTCCACGCGCCACCAGTCCAGGGCGTCGCCGACCCTGAGACGTTCCGGGTGCACGCGACCGCGCCGTATGCCCACCCCACCGACGAGCTTATCGGCGAGTCCGCGAGCTCCCCACAGCACGGGCAGCGAGTACCAGCCGTTCTCGCCGCCGATGCCCTCGACGACCTCCCAGAGAAACTCCCGAGGTGCCGCGCAGCCACGCTCGCGCGTGTCGAGGTAGACCTTGTAGCCGGTCCAGTCCGGGTCGCTCGGCAGCGGGTCACTCGGTGCGCCCGCGACGCTCGCGTTCTTCCAACTGGTCTCGATCTCGCCGTCGCGCATCCTGCCGAGCGCGAGCCGCACGGCGCGCGGGTACCCGGTAATTCCGCCCGCGGGAGCCGGGATGAACTGTTCGATGTCGTGTTCGTGCATGACGCAGTCGTGCTGGAGGCTCGCGATAATCGGCACCGCGAGGCTCCGGGGGATCGGTGTGACCAGGTTGACCCACTGGCTTGCGAGGTACGGCGTCAGCACGGGCAGCTTGATGATCTTGCGCGGCTTCATACCCGCCTCGACGGCGTAGCCGTTCATCATCTGCGAGTACGTGAGCACGTCGGGGCCGCCGATGTCGAAGGTGCGGTTTATCTCCCGAGGCAGGTCCGCGGCGCCGATGAGATAGTGCAGCACGTCCCGCACCGCGATGGGCTGGATGAGGTTGCCGACCCACTTCGGCGCGGTCATGACCGGCAGCACGTCCGTGAGGTGGCGGATCATCTCGAAGCTCGTCGAGCCAGACCCGATGATGACGCCGGCCTGCAGCGCCGCCGTCGGAACCCCGGAATCGAGCAGGATGTCGCCGACCTCCGCGCGGGAGCGGAGGTGCTTCGAGAGCTGCTTCGACTCCGGATGCAGGCCCCCGAGGTAGACGATGCGCTGAACACCGGCCCTGAGCGCGGCACCGCCCACCGCTCGGGCGCTCTCGAGCTCCCGGGCCTCGAAGTCCCCGCGCTGCCCCATCGAGTGCACAAGGTAATAGAAGACATCGACGCCCGTGCAGGCCGCCTCGAGGGCGGGCACATCGGCGAGCTCACCCTGGACGATCTCGACCTCGTCTGCCCACGGCACGTCGTGAAGCTTCTCGGGAAAGCGCACGAGCACGCGGACCGCGAAGCCGGCCGCGATGAGCCGCGGCACGAGCCGACCGCCAATATAGCCAGTGGAGCCGGTAACGAGCGCGCGACGCTGAGCCATGGCACGAGCTTACGCTTGCGTCGGGCTGCGCCCCATCGGCTCGGCCGTCACATCGCGCGAGGTCGACAAGTGCGCCAAGTACCCGAGACAGCGCGATGCACCGGAACCGGCGCGGTGGGGACCCCGCGTGACAGCAGACAGCGCATCGAAAAAGGGCCGCCTACTGGCGACCCTTTTCGATGCGAGTCGGGCTGACAAGATTTGAACTTGCGACCCCTTGACCCCCAGTCAAGTGCGCTACCAAGCTGCGCCACAGCCCGTGACAACTCGAATAGCTTACCGCGTCGCGACCCAACACATCCGCAGCGAAGTAACGATACGCGAGCATGTCAGTGGAATACTGGACGGTGGTTGTAGCGTTTGCCCCCGTGTGGCCACCGAACCAGCATCCGCTCTCCCCCAACGACTGGAACAGCACGTGACTGATAGCTCCCCCGACATCGCCGTGAGCCCAGCGGATGCACCCGACCACCGCTCGCGCAACAAACTCGTCATCAACCTCATGCTCGTTGCGACCTTCGTCGTGTTCCTCAACGAAACCGTCATCGGCGTCGCCCTCCCGAGCATCATGGACGACCTGAACATTGAGGCGAGCACGGCCCAGTGGTTGTCGACGGCATTCATGCTGACCGTGGCTGTTGTGATCCCGATGACCGGGTACCTCATGCAGCGGTTTAGCACACGCCAGGTGTTCGTGCTCGCGATGAGTCTCTTTAGCCTCGGCACCGCGATCGCCGCAATCTCGCCGGGGTTCGAAGTGCTACTACTCGGCCGCGTCGTTCAAGC
>JANNCX010000006.1:0-3467 GCA_031387145.1 Salinibacterium sp. | reverse complement strand
GCCGTCGCCGGGAACCGCGCGAAGGTGATCACGGGCGGTGGGTCTAACGAAACCGCCCACGCGATTGAACTCGCGAAGAAGAGCGCGAAGGCCGGGGCCGACGGCAACATGATCGTCACGCCTTATTACAACAAGCCGACTCAGGCCGGAGTGCTGACACATTTCCGCATGATCGCGGATGCGACCGACCTCCCGGTGATTCTGTATGACATTCCTGGGCGCGCGGGTGTGCCTATCAAGTACGAGACGATTCTGCGGGCATCCAAGCACCCCAACATCATTGCGATCAAAGACGCCAAGGGTGACCTCGCCGAAGTGAGCCGCGTGCTCAACCAGACGGATTTGTATTACTTCTGCGGCGACGACGCGCTTGTGCTCCCGAGCCTCGCGATCGGCGCGACCGGGCTCATCGGCGTGACGGCTAACATTGCCGCGACGCCCTATCGACACATGATCGACGCCGTCAACGCGGGTGACCTCATGGAAGCGACCAAGGCGCACAAGGCGCTCGAGCCACTCGTTCGCGCGACCATGACGCACGTGCCCGGCACGGTCGCGACTAAATACATTCTTCACGGTCTTGGTCGAATCTCGAGCCCGCGAGTGCGGCTCCCGCTCGTCGGGCCAGAAGAGTGGGAAGCCGCTCAGATCGAAGACGAAATTGATCTGGTCAAAGACATTCCGGGCGTGAGTTTCGACAACTTCCGGCCCGACCGCAACGCAGCCGCAGGCGGGGCACTTCCCCAAGTCGCGGGCACGACGCGCTAAGAATTTCACCGGGGGCTCGAGGCCCTACCTGCCAACGCAAGGAACAGATGCCAGTCTCCGTCTCCAACCCACCGAAACTTGAGCCAGGCACACTCCGGGTAACGCCCATCGGTGGTCTCGGCGAAATCGGCCGCAACATGACAACTTTCGAAATCGACGGCAAGATTCTCATCGTCGATTGTGGAGTTCTCTTCCCCGAGGAACACCAGCCCGGTGTCGACCTCATCCTCCCCGACTTCAGTTCGATTCGGGATCGCCTCGACGACGTGCTCGCAATCGTCTTGACGCACGGCCACGAAGACCACATCGGTGCGGTTCC
Organism: Salinibacterium sp.; assembly: GCA_031387145.1. Classification (GTDB taxonomy): domain Bacteria; phylum Actinomycetota; class Actinomycetes; order Actinomycetales; family Microbacteriaceae; genus Rhodoglobus. The sequence goes on along the minus strand of JANNCX010000006.1, from coordinate 2,380 downwards.
GTACTTGCTTAGGCTTCGAGCAGACATCCCGCTCATCGGGTCCACGCTGACGCTCGCGCTCATCGAAGCGAAGCTCAAGGAGCATCGGATTCAGCCATACACTCTCACGGTCAAGGAGGGTCAGCTCGAGAAGCTCGGCCCGTTTGACCTTGAGTTTGTCGCCGTGAACCATTCGATTCCGGATGCTCTCGCCGTCGCCATCACGACCGTCGCGGGTGTCGTGCTCCACACGGGTGACTTCAAGATGGACCAGCTCCCGCTCGACGACCGCATCACGGATCTTCGCGCCTTCGCGCGCCTCGGGGAGAAGGGAGTCGACCTCTTCCTCCCCGACTCGACCAACGCCGACGTTCCGGGTTTCACTCCGAGCGAGCGCGACATCGGTCCCGTGCTCGAGTCCGTTATCGCGAAAGCCCCTCGCCGTGTCATTGTCGCGAGCTTCTCGAGCCACGTGCATCGAGTGCAGCAAGTTCTCGACGCTGCGGTCGCGAACAACCGCAAGGTCGTTCTCATGGGGCGCTCGATGGTGCGCAATATGGGTATCGCTGCCGAACTGGGGTATCTCAAGGTTCCCGACGGTGTGCTTATCGATGCCAAGAAGGCCGTCGACGTGCCCGACAACCAGCTCGTTTATATGTCGACGGGAAGTCAAGGCGAGCCCATGGCCGTTCTTGCGCGCATGGCCAATCTCGAGCATCAGATTGAAGTGGGCAAGGGTGACACGGTCATCCTCGCGTCCTCCCTCATTCCCGGCAATGAGAACGCCGTGTACCGAGTCATCAACGGACTCACGAAGCTCGGCGCGAACGTCGTGCACAAGGCGAATGCCAAGGTGCACGTTTCCGGCCACGCTGCCGCGGGTGAGCTGCTCTATTGCTACAACATCTTGCGACCTAAGAACGTTTTGCCGGTTCACGGTGAGTACCGCCACTTAGTCGCGAATGCCAAGCTCGCGACGCTCTCGGGAGTTCCCGAAGAGAACACGATCATTGCCGAGGACGGCACCGTAATCGACTTAAAGGACGGCGTGGCACGAGTCGTCGGGCAACTCGATCTCGGATACGTCTACGTCGATGGCTCGAGCGTCGGCGAAATAACGGATGCCGACCTCAAGGATCGCCGCATTCTCGCTGAAGAGGGATTCATCTCGATCTTCGTCGCCGTTGACCCGCAGACGGGCAAAGTCATTGTGGGACCCGAGATCCAGGCTCGCGGTTTCGCGGAAGACGAGAACGTCTTTGACGACGTCTTGCCGCAAATCATCAAGGCGCTCACTGACGCCGCGGAGAACGGAACTCGAGACACCCACGCGTTCGCTCAGGTCATTCGGCGCACGGTGGGCCGGTGGGTCAATAGCCAACATCGGCGTCGACCCATGATCGTCCCGGTCGTTATCGAAGCGTAAGCGCTTGCAGTACTATCGGTCACCATGACCGACGACAATGCGCTGCTCACTCCCGATCCGCACTGGTGGCGGCAAGCTGTCGTGTATCAGATCTATCCGCGCAGCTTTGCTGACGCGAACGGAGATGGCCTCGGAGACCTCAAGGGCGTCACGAGCCGCGTGGACTACCTCACATCTCTCGGCATCGACGCAGTGTGGTTGAGCCCGTTCTATCCCTCCGAGTTGGCCGACGGCGGGTACGACGTGGCGGACTACCGCGACGTCGATCCGAAGCTTGGCACTCTCGCCGACTTCGACGAATTGATCGCGGCGCTGCATGCGGCGGGCATCCGGATGTTCGTAGACATCGTTCCCAACCACTCGTCAGATCAGCACGAGTGGTTTCAAGCCGCACTCGCGGCGGGTCGTGGGTCGCCCGAGCGCGCGCGCTACATCTTCCGTAAGGGACTCGGTGTCGAAGGTGAACTGCCTCCATCGGACTGGCCTTCGCACTTCGGCGGCAGCGCGTGGTCGCGCCTGCCCGATGGTGACTGGTACTTGCATTTGTTCGCGCCCGAGCAACCCGACTTCGATTGGGACAACCCCGAGGTGCGCGACGACTTTCTCAAGACACTCCGGTTCTGGTCCGATCGTGGAGTCGACGGATTCCGGGTCGATGTTGCACACGCGCTAACGAAGGATCTCTCCGAGCCCCTCCGCAGTAAGCCGGCGATTATTGACTTCGACAACCCGCTCAGCGGCGACGACGTTCTCTTCGATCGCAATGAAGTTCACGAGATCTTCCGCTCATGGCGTGAGGTGTTCAACGAATACACGCCTCCGCGTGTTGCCGTCGCTGAAGCGTATGTGAGAGCCGAGCGCCGCATGCTCTACGCGCGTCCTGAAGAGCTTGGTCAAGCGTTCAACTTCGATCTCTTGGTGCGCGATTGGGACGCCGACGACTACCGAACGGTCATTAGCGACAACATTGCGCTG
>JANNCX010000333.1:0-3028 GCA_031387145.1 Salinibacterium sp. | reverse complement strand
CGCGGGTGCGGAGGCGGGATTCCCGGCCGGCAACTTGCGCGACGCGTTCGACTATCTCGCGCATCACTTCATGCCGACAACGGTTCACGCCGGCGAAGCGGACGGGCTCGCGAGCATCCGTGGCGCGCTGTTTGACGGTCGCGCCCTTCGCCTCGGGCACGGGGTGCGCCTCGCCGAAGATGTTCACACCGCTCGCGAAGACGACGAGAATACCTACGTCACGCTCGGGTCGCTCGCGCAATGGATCAAGGATCGCGAGATCGCGCTCGAGCTCTCGCCGTCGTCCAATCTGCAGACGGGTGCGATCGAGCAGTGGGGAGATCAACTCATCGACCACCCCTTCGACTTGTTGTACCAACTCGGATTCAGGGTCACGGTCAATACCGACAATCGACTCATGAGCGCTACGACTCTGAGCCGCGAACTTACCCTTCTTGTCGAGACGTTCGACTACGACCTCACGGACCTCGCGGTCTTCCAGCTCAACGCCGCGGCCGCGAGCTTCTTGTCGATCGAAGACCGTGAAGACCTCGCCGACCGCATCACCGTCGGTTTCGAATCGGCGTAGGCGTGTCGCTGCCACCGCTCCCCGAGAGCGCCATTGTGATTGCCGCCGAGGCCGCTGATTGGCGCGCCGCTGTGACGCTCGCTGCCGAGGCCCTCGCGGCATCGGGAGCCGCGAATCCGCCGTACGCGCGCGAAATGATTCGCATGATCGAGGAGCACGGCCCCTACGTCGTGATCGCCCCCGGACTAGCGCTTGCACACGCGCGACCTGGCCCCGACGTGCTCGCGGACGGCATGTCGATCGTGACACTGGCTAAGCCGGTTACCTTTGGCCATCCGCATAACGATCCTGTCAGTGTTGTCATCGGCCTCGCGATCGTCGCAGCAGACGAGCACCTCGCGGCTGTGGCTGCGGTCGCAAACGTGTTCAACGACACGTCGGCGATAGCGGATGTCGCTGCGGCCACTTCGGCGGCCGACGTGCGACGGATCGTCGGTTACTGACCCAACAGCTCGTGCATCCCAGTCTCAAGAACCGCAACTTCGGCCGCGGCCGTTGTGATTCGTGACGAGGCATCCCCCGCGGTTGACGACGCGTCGATGTAGACCTTGAGCTTGGGCTCGGTGCCGCTCGGGCGCACGATGACGCGAGCGCCGCCAACAAGGTGGATGCGCAGAATATCGCTCGGCGGATACCCCCCGAACCCGTCGATGAAGTCGTCGACACTCTCGACCGCGATCGCGCCAATCGCGCGCGGGGACTCGGCGCGAAGCCCCGCCATCATTCGACCGATGTCTGCGAGGTCGTCGACGCGGAGCGAAATTTGCCCAGACGCGTATGCCCCAAACTTCGCGGCAAAGTCGTCGAGGTGATCGATCACGGTCTTGCCGGCGGCCTTGAGCTCAGATGCGAGCGAGAGAAAGTCGACCGCGGCCGAGATTCCATCCTTGTCGCGCACCTTCGAGGGGTCGACGAGGTAGCCGAGTGCCTCTTCGTAGCCATACGCGAGGCCACCGGCACGAGAAATCCACTTGAAGCCCGTAAGAGTGTCGACGTAGTCAAGGTCGTACCGCCGAGCGATTTCGCGCAGTGCTGGCGACGAGACGATGGAGGCCGCGAGAGTGCCCTCACCGGCACTGCGTTCCGCGGCTCGCCAGCCGAGCAAGAACCCTACTTCGTTGCCCGACAGGGCGCGCCAGCCACCGTCACGAGTGGGAACCGCGACGGCGAGCCGGTCGGCGTCCGGATCATTGACGATCGCGATGTCCGCGCCCACTTCGGCCGCTCGCGCGAGCGTGAGGTCCATGGCGCCGGGCTCTTCGGGGTTGGGGAACGCGACCGTCGGAAACCTGGCATCCGGAGCAATCTGCTCTGCGACAGTGGCGGGCTCGGCGAATCCTGCGGCCACGAACGCCGCACGGGCGGTCTCCCACCCGACCCCGTGCATCGCGGAGTACACGAACGAGATGGGCGCGGGCACGTTGCCGAGGGTCGCGGTTCGGCGAACGTACTCGTCGACTACGGCGTCATCGGCGACGATGAAGTCGGTCGAGCGCGGCAGATCCGCAATTGAGCCGTGTGCGATGAGCGCGATGGATGCCGCGATCTCACCATCGGCAGGCGGAACAATTTGCGATCCGTGGTCTAACCCGCCGAGGTACACCTTGTACCCGTTGTCGCGCGCGGGGTTGTGGGACGCGGTGACCATGACGCCCGCACTCGCGTCGAAGTGTCGCACCGCGAACGCGAGCACAGGGGTCGGCAAGTGGCGGGGGAGCAGGATCGTGCGAACCCCAGCGCCCGCCATGATCACGGCGGTGTCGCGAGCGAATACTTCAGAGTTGGTGCGCCCGTCATAGCCAATGACGATGCTCGGGCTCGGCTCGTGCGCGAGCAGGTAGGCGGCGAGTCCCGCAGCAGCTTGAGTGACGAGCACGCGGTTCATGCGCGCGGGCCCGGCACCCAGCTCGCCGCGTAGGCCGGCGGTGCCGAATTCCAGTCGCGTCGCGAAGCGGGCTTCGAGTTGCTCGGGCTGGCCGGCCTCGGCGGCGACGATGAGAGTGTCTAGCTCAGCTCGAGTCGTGTCATCCGGATCCTGATCGCGCCACAATTTGGCTAGCTCAAGAAGCTCGGTCATAGCTTCGTCACGATCGACGCGAGCAGAGCCCCAATCGTGCCCTCGGCGTCCTTGCCGGCCTGGATGACCTCTTCGTGGCTCAGTGGAGTCTTCTGGATGCCCGCCGCCAAGTTAGTGATGAGTGACATGCCGAGCACCTCCATCCCCGCTTGGCGGGCCGCGATGGCCTCAAGGGCAGTGGACATCCCGACAATGTGACCGCCGATGGCTTTCGCCATCTGCACTTCGGCTGGGGTCTCGTAGTGCGGCCCTCGGAACTGGCAGTACACGCCCTCGTCGAGCCCGGGATCGACTGAGCGCGCAATGTCGCGCAAGCGCACGCTGTAGAGGTCGGTGAGGTCGATGAACGTCGCACCCTCAAGTGGCGAGTCGGCCGTGAGATT
>JANNCX010000036.1:0-2235 GCA_031387145.1 Salinibacterium sp. | reverse complement strand
CCGAACAGCAACTGAGCCACGATCTGGAAAGTGAGGCGCATAAGCTCCTCGTTCGCGCTCACGTCATCGCCGATCATCCACCCGTCAATGTGTTCGCGGGTGATGCGCTGCATCATGGTCGCATACTCGTCGAGCTGCGCGTGATGGAACGGCGGTTGCATCATCCGTCTATGACGAAGATGGATCGGCTCTTCGTTGGTCAGAAGGCCCGTGCCGAGAACCTTCGCCATCCGTTCGAACCCCACTCCCTTGATGAAGGAATGCTGCCGCTTGACGGTGACGTCGATCACCGCTTCGGGCGAGAAGAAGGCGTAGAAGAGTTGTCCGTTCAAGAAGAAGCACGACGTTTCGCCGTAGTCGGCCAGCAGACTTCGGAGAAATGCGGGGGTGTCTTTGAGAAAGCGCACAGTAAGTGCGCCCGGAAGTGTTCGTGGCCCCGGCGGCAACACGCCACCGGCACCCCGACGTGAACGCACCGGCCTCGGGATGGGGGCATATTCCACCGGTCGGGTGAAATTGAAAGGCAGCGACATTGGGCCTCCGGCAGCGAACGATTATGACCAACTTAGTCGCTGACCCCCTTGGGCTTTACGACGCGCGATGCTGGAGTTAAGACTTGACATCGCCTGGCCGGCCGCGGCCCGTCAACAGCTTCCAAATCGCAAAGCCGGCTCCCGCGAATACGGCTAGGTCGTCGGCAAGTCCGAACGGGCCCGCGAGAAGCTCCGGGATGATGTCAACCGGTGAAATGCCGTAGACGAGCGCACCGATACCCACGAGCACGGCGGCGATGATGCGGCGACTGCGAGTCATGTATTCCAGCCTACGTCGTGAAGTTCTCGGATACCCAGAGCGCAAAGGACCTTCGCCCCTCGTCTATCAGCGCCAATTGGGCCACCATCGACTCATGAGGACTGACATGAACGCGGCAACCATGAAAACACGAACCGTAGTACTTGAAGTTGCGGGTGTGCATTGGGCCTCGTCGAAGTCCATCGTGGAGTCGACCCTCCGGCGGCAAGCTGGTGTCGTCGCTGTCGAGGCCAACCCCGTCGCACAGACGGCCAACGTCACCTACGACCCCAGGCTGACGTCGCAGGCGCAATTGGCACAATGGATCATCGAGTGCGGATATCACTGCGCTGGCCAATCTGTTCCGAACCACATTTGCGATCCGTCAGATGAGATGACTAGCCAGGCGAATCACTCGAGTCATGCCGACCATGGCACACCGGCGCGTAGCAGCCAAGACGTGATGGGCCATGGTGGAAGCCACGCGGGCATGTCAATGGCATCGATGATCAGTGATATGCGGAATCGATTCCTGGTTGCGGCAATCCTGTCAGTGCCGATCATCCTGTGGTCCCCGATTGGTCGTGAAGTCTTCGGCTTCACGGTCCCTGCACCGTTCGGGCTTCGAGATGACGTGTTTTCCCTAATCCTGCCGCTGCCGGTGATCTTCTACTCGGCGTGGATCTTCTTCGATGGCGCGTGGCGCGCCCTGCGTGCGCGGACTCTCGACATGATGGTGCTCGTGGCCGTCGGGGTGGGCGCCGGCTGGCTCTACAGTGTCGTGGTTACTCTCACGGGCGGTGGTGAGGTCTTCTACGAGGCTGCGACCGTGCTCGCTAGTTTCGTGTTGCTCGGGCATTGGGTCGAAATGCGCGCGCGGGGCGGCGCGAACGACGCGATCCGAACCCTGTTGGAACTTGCTCCGCCGAAAGCGGTCGTGCTTCGCAACGGCGAAGAGGTCGAAATCCCGACCGCCGAGGTGATGCCGGGAGACCTCATGCTCGTGCGTCCTGGTGCGAAGATCCCTACCGACGGCACGGTCGAGGAGGGCGATTCGGAGATCGACGAGTCGATGGTCACGGGTGAGAGCCTGCCCGTCGTCAAGACAGTCGGCTCCGAGGCGATCGGCGCGACCGTCAACACCACCGGCACGCTGCGGGTACGGGCCACGAAGGTCGGCGCCGACACGGCGCTCGCGCAGATCGTCGCTCTTGTGCAAGAGGCACAGAACTCGAAGGCTCCCGGGCAACGCTTGGCCGACCGTGCGGCGTTCTGGCTCGTGCTCGTCGCACTGATCGGCGGTAGCCTGACTTTCCTCGTCTGGTGGTTGATCATTGGCGCCTCGGTGCCGACCGCGATCCTGTTCGCGATAACCGTCGTCGTCATCACGTGCCCCGACGCGTTGGGGCTCGCAACCCCCACCGCGATCATGGTCGGCACCGG
>JANNCX010000324.1:0-3008 GCA_031387145.1 Salinibacterium sp. | reverse complement strand
TTTTGTACCACCGCATGATGCACTACCCCGATCGGGGTTTACCTCTCGGTTGGCCAGTCGCGAGCGGGCGAGCCCGTGTAAAGCTGCTGTGGGCGACCAAGCTTCGTTCTCGAGTCTTCGTTCATCTCGCGCCAGTTCGCGATCCACCCGGGAAGTCGGCCAATCGCGAACAGAACCGTGAACATGCGCGTCGGGAACCCCATGGCCTTGTAAATGACGCCCGTGTAGAAGTCGACGTTGGGGTAGAGCTTGCGCTCCATGAAGTACTCGTCGGCGAGTGCGGCCTGCTCGAGCTCCTTTGCGATGTCGAGCAAGTCATCTTTCACGCCGAGCGCTGCGAGAACTTCGTCTGCGCTCTCCTTGACGAGCATCGCGCGCGGATCGAAGTTCTTGTAGACGCGATGACCGAAGCCCATGAGGCGCACGCCTTCGTCTTTGTTCTTCACGCGCTCAATGAACTTCTGCACGCCTTCGCCCGAGCGCTGGATGTCGCCGAGCATCGTCAATACCGCTTCGTTCGCCCCGCCGTGCAACGGACCGTAAAGCGCGTTGATGCCCGCCGAGATGGACGCAAAGATGTTGGCTTCGGTCGACCCGACGAGGCGCACGGTCGACGTCGATGCGTTTTGTTCGTGGTCTTCGTGAAGAATCAGCAAGCGATCGAGGGCCTTGCTCAACACGGGGTTGACTTCGTACGGCTCGGCCATCGTGCCGAAATTGAGCTTGAGAAAGTTATCGACAAAGCTCAACCCGTTGTCTGGATAAAGAAATGCCTGGCCCAAGGCCTTCTTGTGCGCGTAAGCGGCGATAACGGGGAGCTTTGCGAGCAAGCGGATGGTCGATAACTCGACTTGCTCGGGATCGTGCACGTTGAGCGAGTGCTCGTAGAACGTCGAGAGAGCCGAGACCGCGCTCGAGAGCACCGACATCGGGTGAGCATTGTGCGGAAGCGCGTCGAAGAAGCGACGGAGGTCCTCGTGCAAGAGCGTGTGGCGACGGATCTTCTCGTCGAATTCAGCGAGCTCCGAGGGCGAAGGCAACTCGCCGTAAATGAGGAGCCACGCGACCTCGAGGTAGGTCGAGTTCTTCGCGACATCCTCGATCGCGTAACCGCGATAGCGCAGAATTCCAGCATCACCGTCGATGTAGGTGATGCTGCTTCGCGTCGACGCCGTGTTGACGAAGCCCTGGTCTAGAGCTGTGAAACCCGTCTGCCGCGTGAAGGTCGAGATGTCGATGCTGTCGTGACCATCCGTGCCGCGCACGATCGGAAACTCAGCCGATCCCCCGGGAAAGTGGAGGGTGGCCTTCTCGGAACCTTGAGGGGCGTCAGTCACAGATACAGCCTATAAGCAGAGCAACACTACTGTCGCATGGCCCAAAGGTCGGGCGCACACGTTGGAGGTAGCCCACAGTTAGCTCGCCAAGTTCAGACGCGAAACCACTCGATCGATCGCGTCATCCGTCGCTGTAAGTGCGATTCTGACGTGTTGTGGGGGCGTCTCGCCGTAGAAGGATCCCGGCACAACCAAGATGCCCAACTCGGCAAACGTCGCGACCGTCGTCCATGAGTCTTCGCCTCTCGTCGCCCACGCGTACAGTCCGCCTTCGCTATGGTCGATTCGAAAGCCTGCCGCCTCGAGCGCGGGAATCAACCGCGCGCGTCGAGCGCGATACAGCTCGCGTTGAACCGCGACGTGGGTGTCGTCGCCAAGAGCGGCAACCATCGCAGCTTGAACGGGCGCGGGCGGAATGAGCCCTGCGTGCTTGCGGACCGCGAGCAACTCGTCGATGAGATCGCTGGACCCCGCGACGAACCCGGCTCGATACCCGGCTAGGTTGGATTGCTTGCTGAGCGAGTACACCGCGAGTACCGAATTGTGTTCGCCCGCAATGACGCGTGGGTCCAGAATCGACGGGGATGCGAAGTCGTGCTCCCAATCGAATTCCGCATAGCACTCGTCGCTCACGACGACCGCGCCGAGCTCGCGAGCCCGCTCAACGGCCGCGCGCAACTCGTCGACTCCCAGTACACGCCCGTGCGGATTGGCGGGGCTATTGAGCCAAATGAGCTTGGTCGCCGCGGGCCAATCCGCGGGTTCATCGGATGCTACGACGCTCGCCCCCGCGATCGCAGCGCCGATTGCATACGTCGGGTAGGCCACGCTCGGGTGAACCACCATATCGCCGGGACCCAGGCCGAGAAACTGCGGCATGAGCGCGATGAGTTCTTTAGAGCCGATCGAGGGCATGACGTTCGCGATCGCGAGGTCGTCGACTCCCCTGCGGCGCGCAAACCAATCCACGATCGCTTCGCGCAGGCCGACGGTGCCGGCCGTCTGCGGGTAGGCGTGGGCGTCGGTAGCCGCGGCGAGAGCGTCTCGAATGACTTGCGGCGTGGCATCGACTGGAGAACCGACCGATAGGTCAATGAGACCGTCGGCATGCTCGCGCGCACGTTCAGCGAAGGGAACGAGTGCGTCCCACGGAAAGTCGGGAAGCGCTAGTGGCGAGCGCGCCACTAGACCCCTGGAGTGCCGAGCGGGAGCGCGAGGATGACGGCGTGATCCTTGTGGATGACGCCGACTTTGGCTGCGCCGCCGGGCGAACCGATGTCGTCAAAGAACTCGACGTTGGCCTTGTAGTAGTCCGCCCACTTATCGGGAAGATCGTCTTCGTAGTAGATGGCCTCGACGGGACACACGGGCTCACACGCGCCGCAATCGACACACTCATCGGGCTGGATGTAGAGCATACGATCGCCCTCGTAGATGCAATCCACGGGACACTCGTCGATGCAAGCACGGTCTTTAAGGTCGACGCACGGTTCTGCGATCACATACGTCACGGAAGATCGGACCCTTTCACTTGTCGTAGGACTCCACTTTACCGCGTCGAGCTCGACCGAGCCGCGGCCATGCCAAGACGAACGCGATAATCGGCAATCCAATGGCGACGAGCACCGCAAGGGGGTTGTCGAGCGCTGGGCCCACTGGCGTGGTTAGGGC
>JANNCX010000286.1:0-2191 GCA_031387145.1 Salinibacterium sp. | reverse complement strand
GCCCTACATCCGTCGCCGGGCAATGCGCCACCTCGAAAAGGGTCGCGTTGTCATCTTCGGCGCTGGTGCCGGCTTGCCTTACTTCTCTACCGACACCGTCGCTGCGCAACGCGCGCTCGAGATAGACGCTCAAGTCGTGCTCGTCGCGAAGAACGGCGTAGACGGCGTCTACTCTGCCGATCCGCGCAAAGACGAATCCGCCGCGAAACTCGATCAAGTTACGTATCAAGAAGCCCTTGTGCGCGGACTCAAGGTTGTCGACTCAACTGCGTTCAGCTTGTGCATGGATAACTCGATGCCCATGGTCGTCTTCGGCATGGAACCGTCGGGAAACGTCACGAAAGCGATTCGCGGCGAGCGTATCGGAACGCTCGTCTCCAACTAGTGCTCGTCGCGGCACTCATCGCAGGGGCCGCTCTCGCCCACGCGACGTGGAACATCACCATCAAGCGCGCAGGCACGTCGGGTGCGGGATTCCTCTGGGCGACGTTCGTTGTCGGCGCCGTCGCCTTCGCGCCGTTCGGCATCGCCTCGCTCATCGAGTCGTCGACGGATTTATCGCGGTGGCTTCCCTTCGCGGCCGTGAGCGGCGCTCTTCAAGTGGGCTACTTTTTCTTGCTTCAACGCGCATATCGGAGCGCGGATGTCTCGATCGTCTACCCGCTCGCTCGAGGCACGGGCCCACTGCTCTCGGTAATCCTCGCGATCGTATTGCTCGGTGAACGGCCCGGGCCGATCGTGCTTGCGGGCGCGGCGCTCGTGGTGGTCGGCGTCATTGTCATTGGACTGTCGAGCGAGCAAGGCAAGGCGCTTGTAAGCCGCCAAGGTGTGCTCTTCGGGCTACTCATTGGCATTGTCATCGCGATTTATACGCTGTGGGATGCCGCGGCCGTGACGATTGGCGACATGCCCCCAGTGGGGCTCTATTGGGGCAGCGTCGTGTTCCAGCTGTTGCTCGTCGCTGCACCTGCGATCCGAGGCTGGAGCGCGACGCGCGCGGTAGCTCGCGAGCACTGGGCAGCGGTGCTCATCGTCGGCATTCTCGCGCCGTTCGCGTACATCCTGATCCTCACGGCTATCCAACTCGCGCCGGTCTCCGTCGTCGCGCCCGCGCGAGAAGTGAGCGTTGTGTTCGTCGCGATAGCGAGTTGGCTAATTCTGCGCGAAGCGCGCCCCGTGCAGCGTCTCATCGGCGCAACAATCGTGCTTGCGGGAGTTGCGCTACTCGCTCTCGGCTGAACAGTAAACTCGTCACAGACCCTAAGGAGTTTTTCGTGATCAGCGACGTTTTGGCAGAAGCCAAAGAGAAGATGGACAAGGCGCTCGAAGTCGCAAAGGATGACTTCGGTACCGTTCGCACGGGGCGCGCGAATCCGGCTCTCTTTCAGAAGGTGCTCGTTGACTACTACGGCACCCCGACGCCTCTCGCGCAGCTCGCGTCGATGGTGAATCAAGAGGCGCGCACGCTCTTGATCACGCCGTACGACAAGTCGGCCCTCAAGGACATCGAGAAGGCAATCGTGGGCGCATCCAACCTTGGGGCGAGCGTCGGCAACGACGGCAATGTCATCCGCGCCACGCTCCCCGAACTCAACGAGGAACGGCGTCGTGAGTTCGTGAAGATCGTGCGCGACAAGGCCGAGCAAGCGAGAGTCTCGCTCCGCAACATCCGGCGCAAGGCAAAAGACGACCTCGATGCGCTCAAGGAGGTCGGCGAAGACGAAATTGCACGCGCCGAGAAGGAACTCGACGCGGCCACGAAGCACCACGTTGACGCGGTCGACGATGCACTCAAGCGCAAGGAAGCCGAGCTGCTGGAGGTCTAATGGTTTCTGACTTCGAGGCACAAGTTCGCGCGACGAACGACAAAATCAACGCGCGCACGGGCCGACCACTAGTCCTCGCGCTCACTGTGGGCCTCACCCTGGGCCTCGCGCTTCTCTTCAGCCTGATCGTGTGGAAAGAGCTCTACATGCTCTTTGCCGCTGTCTTGATCGGATTCACGACATTCGAGCTCGCGAGCGCCTTGCGATTCGCTGGGCGGGATGTACCCCGCCTGCCAACCGTTATCGCGGGGATTGCGGTCGTTCCTGCATCGTTCTATTGGCTCAGTACGGGTCATTGGTTCGTGACGCTGGCGGGAGTCGCACTCATCGGGATGTGGCGACTTGCCGAGCTCCTGGTGCCTTCG
>JANNCX010000243.1:0-10770 GCA_031387145.1 Salinibacterium sp. | reverse complement strand
GCTGCGCTCGTCATCGGAATTGTTACCGCGTGCATCGTGGTGCTGGTCGCAATCGGTGTAGGACTTTACTTCGTCGCAACGAACGCCGTCGAAGCGATCGGAGAACTCAATCCGCCCGTTGAGGAATCGAGCGAACCCATTGCGGCGCCCGACCCGATCGAGCTTGGGCCGCTCGTGACTGGCGCTCCCGCCGAGCCCGTCGCAATTGATCCGACCGAGTGCCCTACCGATTGCTTCACGTTTGACAATGTCGGCGAAGCCGTCGCTCCCGCGGCCGAGTACCTCAAGATCGGACTGCCCGTCGAGCTAAGCGCATGGGGTGACTACCCCGCGTCAACGGTTCGCAAAGAGTTCGCCTACTCCTCGCGCACGTGGGGCGAAGGAGAAGGCGAGCCCGAAGAGTACTTCGTCACCTACCTCGCGGCACCGATTGCGATCCCCTACTCCGAGCGCCCAGATACAGTGACCGATTCGATCCAATACTTGGCGTATTACACGTCGGACGATGAGTACAGCGGCCTCGATCAGACGTTGCGCTTGTTCGAAGACACCGAGAGCGCGAGCGTTCACATGAAGGCACTCTTTGACCAAGTCGCGCAATGCACGTCCTACGACATCGGTACGGGGGTCGATTACTGGACTGCGGATGTCACGCCGCTCCCAGCGCTGACCATGCCCGATAGCGTCGCCGCCGCGGGCTGGGTGGAGGACTCCCCGTTTGGCCGTTTCTACGTCGTCGACCTCCAGCGGGGAAACCTAGTCGTGCGCTCCGCCCTCAACACGGATGGGGCAATTACTGAAGAGGACTACCGCTCTTTCGTGGAGGCACTCGCGCTACAGCTCGACGGCCTCAATACGTGAAAGAAACGGGCCGCCACCCGAAGGTGACGGCCCGTCGTCAAGAACGATGCGATCTGAGTGCGCCGCAGCAGCGGCGGCGCACCATCGGCACTAGCGGCGCAGTCCGAGACGCTCGATCAGCGAACGGTAACGCTCGATGTCGATGTCTTGGAGGTAACCCAGCAAGCGGCGACGTTGCCCTACGAGCAAAAGCAGCCCACGACGTGAGTGGTGGTCGTGCTTGTGCTCCTTGAGGTGCTCGGTCAGGTCCTTTATGCGGTGCGTGAGCATCGCGACCTGGACCTCGGGGGATCCCGTGTCACCTGGGTGGGTAGCGTACTCGTCGATGATCGCCTTCTTGACACTGGCTTCAAGAGCCATAAGGTGATCCCCTTTCTCCTCGTTGCGCGGCGCTCGTGGGCGGGATGCCTGAGCTCTCTTTATCCGCGGCCGTTAGACGGCAACCTTGGGAGTCTAGCAGAGGTGCTTCATCATCGGGATCGAGGGTAGGCGTCGGGACCTTCGACCCTAACCATGGGTCGACCAAAAGCGTTTACTGAGCGCATGGACTCCTCACCCGTCAAGGAACTAGATCCGGCGCAGTGCTGGGAACACCTACGCGCCAACACGCTCGGGCGGCTCGCGATCAGCGTCGGAGACGAAATCGACATCTTTCCCATCAACTACGTCGTCGATGGTGAGTCGCTCGTCTTTCGTACGGCGCCCGGCACGAAGCTACTCGAACTGACGATCGCGCAACACGTTGCTCTCGAGATTGACGGCTTCACGAGCGACGAGGCGTGGAGTGTCGTCGTCAAGGGAGCAGCCGCGCGGCTCGAGCTTCAGGCTGAGATTGATGCGGCCGACGCGCTGCCGCTCGTCCCGTGGGTTCCTACCCTCAAGTACACGTATGTGAGAATCCGTCCCACGAGTGTGAGTGGGCGCCAATTCGTGCGCGGGCCCGAACCCGATCGTGCTTCGTTCTAGCGAGCGGGCATCCGCTAAGAACTCGTAAAGGTCAAAGTCTCGCCCGAACCGATTTCGCCGGGGCACGCGTCCGCATCGACGCTATTGACGATGCTAAAGGCCGACCACTGCCAATTCTTGGAAAGGTCATCGATGATGTACTCCGGAAAGCGCATGCTGATCACGGAGCCGTTGACGGCGACGTCGTCGGTATCGAGATCGTCCGTTTCGCCTGGGTCGGCGCGATCGCGTCCCTTCGATCCCTCGGCGAACTTGTAAGCAAAGAACTCGGTGATCGAATCGCCTTGCCACGTGACCGCGAGGAGGTAGTTGGTCTTTTCGTTGCGACTCGATACGACGAGTCCGAGTGACGACTGACCCGCCGGGAGCTCGTCGACGAGTGTGAATTCGACAACTAGTTCGCCATCGTCCTCTGCGACCGTCACCGTGTCGAGATCGACGGTTGCCGCGTCGCCCAACGCATCGACACATTGGTTCTCTTGCGCCTCGGGGCGAGGAGCGACTTCAGAAGGGTTGGGTGCCGGCGACGTCGGTGCGGTAGTCGCGGTCGACGTCGCTCCACTCGGCCCCGTCGGTTCAAGCGCCGACAACCCGACAATCACGACGATCGCGACGACTAGGGCAGCTCCGATCGCTGCGAGCGCGATCGGCAACGCGATCTTTCGTCGAGGGGGTAACGGCTCGCTCGGCATCGGCTCGAGTACCTCGGTCGTCATGCGATGACCGACTGCGGTTCGATTGACCGACGCGCGTGCGCTACCGCCCCCGCGATGATGAGGCCTTGACCCACGACGTAGAGAAGCATGATGACAAAATCGGGTTGCCACAGCGAGAAGTCGGGGTGGAAGAGCTTGAACGCGAGCACGGTATCCGACGCAGTGAAGAGCAGTGCACCGATCGCAGAGATGCGGTTAGTGCCGAGCGCAAACGCCGCCGACGTGCCGAGCACAAGCCCGTAGATCGCGACGGGAATGAGAAACCCGCCTAGGTGCGGCGCGAGCAGTCCCACGAGCGCGACCCACCACATGACATACACGAGCGCGAATGGCGTGAGGCGTTTAGTTCGCATGGGCCGGATGAACAGCACGAGATACGCCGCATGAGCGAGCAAGAACGCACCGAGTCCGACAACGAATCCGCCCGACTCTGGGTCGGCGAGGAGCGCATCGCCCGCCCACGAAAAGGCGATCCCTAGGCTTGCCCACAAGGCAATTTGGCTCCTAATGCGCGGGAGTGCGACGAGCAGTGCGAGCAGCAGTGCGGGCATGAGCAAGACCTTTGTTGCACTGCCGACGACGGCAGCGTCGACAAACAAACTCACTAGGTGAACGGAGGCCACGATCGCGTAGACGCCAAAGCCCCACGAGCGATTCATCCATCCAGCGTAGGCTTCAATCGTGGCCGACGACGCACCTTGGCACATTCTCGCCTCTACAATGCTGCGCGCAGTGAGCTATTCACCAAGCAATCACGAGCTTCGAGTGCGGTTCGTCAACGGCGCTATCTTTCGCTATTTTGACGTTCCGCCCGACGTCGTGGACGAGTTGCTGAGCGCCGAGACGGGTTCACCCGGGCGGTACTTCAACGAGAATATCCGCGACGACTTCGACTGTGACGAAGAGCGTTAGGCGACGCGTCGAACTCTCGATGCCAAGCGGATGCGCCGCGCCTCCGCGGCCGTGAGCGCGAGCGCCAATAGCGTGCCGACGATAGCCCCGATGCCGTTAGCCACGAGGTCGCGAGGATCCGAGACCCGGTTTGCGATGAACTGTTGAGCGAATTCGATCGCGGCCGTGAGCGCGAGACCGAACCCGATCGCTAGCCACCACTGCCGGCGCCCGAGCAAGAGCACGAGGAAGAGGCCGAGTGGCACAAACATCACGACATTCGCCGCGAACTCCAGGCGAGCAAACGTGATCCAATCGGTCGCGGCGTGGGCTTCAAAGAACTCGGCCAACTTCCAGAGGATCCCGAACTGACTCGGTGCGTCGAGCGGCGATAGAGTTATCCAGCCCACGAGCGCGAGGTAACCGATCGTGACGATGCTCAAGACCGGGTGCCGAAGAAACATCCTCTAATCGTGTCCTATGTCCACTGGGAATACCCACAGAAACCTATGGACCGACCATGCTCGACACCAGAGTCGCGACCATTCCCCACGCGATCGCGTACGCGACCGTAAATGCCACGACTCCCCACAAGACCCGGCGAACGAGCGCCGAGCTCACTTCAAGCCTCACAAGCGCGAAATCCGCATGCAACCGCTGGAGATTGAGATCGGTATCGGCCGGAACCGGCCAGGTCGACTCGAGGTCGGCGAGATCGGAGAGAGCCGCGACTTCGTCGCCGCTGAGAATCTGCTGCCCGCGAGTGAGCGATCGTTCCAGGTCTCCCGACGAGACGATACGGACGTGCGTTGGCGGCCGCTTTACGATGAGCTTGCGCGGGTCGACGACCACGAGCAACGGCTGAACGTGAACCGGCTTGCCCCCGGCTTGGGTCAAGAGTGCCGCGGCAGCATCCGCTTGTCCCGCGGTCCTAACAATGTCGTCGCGGGACTCGCTCGCGACGAGCAATTGTTCGCCGTCGATAACAACGTCTTGGTCTCTGAAGTTCGCAGCTACGACCGCGAAGGTGCCCGCTGGGCCGATCGAGAGGTGATCGAGCACCGAGCCGCCCAAGGGAATGTCGTGCAAGACGTCCCACCGCTGGCCGAGGTTCTCGAGCAGATCGCCAACCTTGAGTTCCGCGAGCGCGACTCGGTATTGCGACCGAATGGATGGTTCGAGCGGGCTCGCACCGATGAGGCGAGCGAAGTAGCCGCGCGGCTGCGTTTGGGCTTGCGCTTGAACGACAGTGAACATCGCCGACTGGCCCGCGACTCGTTCGCGAACACTTCGGCCCTGCAACATGCCGTCCCCCTGAAGTTTTTAGGGGGGAATGCGACGTTGGGCCGGAGGCTCCCCCGCCTCCGGCCCTACTCGCTGCGACGAATCGCACCCGATCGAACTATCCTCCCCCGAGGAACTGTTCGTAGCTACAGTGTGCCTAAGCTGTGAAAGTCCTGCAAACCCCCACTAAGGGGTATACCCGTGTGGCCTGTGTTGCTAGTGGGGTTGTTGTTACTCGATTCCCTCGGGCAGGCTCCCGGTCGTCACGAGCCGCAATCGCTGGGTCGGTCGCGTCATTGCAACGTACAAAGCCGCTGCACCGCGCGGAATCTCACGCACAATCGTGAGAGGTTCGACAACGACGACTGAATCGAACTCGAGCCCCTTCGCTTCTTGAGGCGTGAGAACTGCGATGGGTCGCGCGAGACCGGTCGCGCCGAGACCGACGTCGCGACCGAATTGCTGCTCGAGTCGAGGGTAAAAGCGTGGGAGAACCGAGTCGCTCGCGATGATGGCGAGCGTTCCACCCGAGTCACGATCCGAACGAACGGCATCGAGAACGCCTGCCGCGAGATCGGTGACGTGATCGACAAGTACGGGCCATTCGCTCTCTCGAACCGCGCGCGAAGTAGTGATATTGACGTTGTGCGCTACCGCCATGGCCTCGGCAACCGCGCTAATTTGCGCTGGCGTTCGGTAGTTGACCGTCAGCGCCTCAAGCCGCCACTTGTCGCCGACGTGCGGCTCTAGAGCTCCGGCCCAACTCGTCGTACCCGCCGCGGCCGACGCTTGAGCGACGTCGCCGACGATCGTGAACGACTTGAGCGGATTGCGGCGCATGAGCACTCGCCACTGCATGGGCGAGAGTTCTTGAGCTTCGTCAACCACGACGTGCCCGTAGGTCCACTCGCGGTCGGATGCGGCGCGTTCGGCCGTCGTGCCTCGCTCGACGGCCGCCTCGAATCCATCCGCGAGTGACTGCGCGTCGACGAGCCCCTCGACACCCATGTTTCGAATTGCTTGCTCGGCGTTTTCAATGTCTCGCTTGCGTTGAAGCTTTCGCTCGCGTTTTTCGCCGTCATCGCCCGCGTCGACTGCCCCCAGCAGCTCGGCGGCTTCGTCGAGGAGCGCGACATCGCTCACTGTGAAACGTGCTTCGCGGCCGCGCAATAGCAGAGCCCGCTGCGCAGCGCTCCAGCGCGGAGTGAGCGACTCGAGCCACTGAGGTCGGGCGAAGAGGTCTTGCAGCAGTTTGAACGGCGTGAGCGGGAGCCAAGCCGTGTTGAGCAAGACCTTGACGTCCTGCGCCGTGCGCAAGTCTTCGCGCAACCACGCTTGATCGCTTTGCTCAATCGTGTTGCCGTGCGACCGCAATTGATCAGCGAGAATTCGGGAGAGAGCGCTCAACGCCACTTTGTTAAACGTGACACGCGCCACGTTGTGTGGCTTCTTGGTTTCCCACGCGCGTTGAATTGCGTGGTGGATGAGCTGGGCCGGAACCGTCAGCAACTCGCCGTTAACGTCGATCACTTGCGACTCAGTCGGAACAACTTGCCTCGATCGCACGGCTCGCGAGAGAAGCTGCGCCATCTCGAGCGAACCCTTGAGCACCGCGACCTCAGACTCGTCGTCGAGAGTTGCTTCGAATCCGGGAAAGAGTTGGCCGACGCTCGCAAGCACGACACCTGTCTCGCCGAGCGAGGGAAGAACGGCTTCGATGTATTGCAAGAACGACCGCGACGGCCCGACGATGAGGACTCCGGATGACGCGAGCCGATCTCGATGCGAATACAACAAGTACGCCGCCCGGTGCAGTGCCACGGCGGTCTTGCCCGTACCCGGCCCGCCTTGCACGACGAGCGTGCCTGCAAGGTCGGCGCGGATGATCGCATCTTGTTCGGCCTGAATCGTCGCAACAATGTCGCTCATTCGACCCGTGCGCTGAGCCGTAAGCGACGCGAGAAGCGCCGCTTCACCTTGCAAGCCAGAAACGTCGCCCTCGAGCAAGTCGCGGTCAAAGATTTCATCGTCGATGCGCACGATCTCGCGACCCTTGCTCTGTAAGTGCCGGCGCGCTCGAGCGCCGAGCGGCGTAGCGGCGGTGGCTTGATAAAACGCGCGCGCTTGCGGCACTCGCCAATCGAGCAAGATCGGCCGTTGGTCGACGTCTCGAAGCCCGATTCGACCGATATAGCGAAACACCGAGGCGTCGTCTCCACTCGAGAGTTCAAGTCGCCCGAAAGCCAGCCGCTCGTCAATTTGTCGCAATTGGCTCACTCGGTCTTCGTAAATGCGCGCGAATGCGTCGCGTTCCGAACGGTTTTGGTGCGTTCCGCCTGGGCTCGACCGACGCACTGCCTCGAGCTGCAGTTGAGCCTCGTCGCGCAAAGCATCGAGGCGCGCATACAGTTTCGATACGTAGTCGCGCTCTCGAGCCAATTCGCCTGACGGCATGCGCACACTCCCTGAAATCCGGCGTTCTAGTCTACGCGGATCCCCGCAACCTCTTGCGCGGTGCCAAGCGCAGTGGCAGTCTGATCGCAGAACAATTCATCGCTCAGAAGAGTCGCAGGCTTTGCCGCACCTCTGGGCGATGAATTTTTCTGTGCCAGTTTCTTAGGCAGTCGCCGCGAGGGTCTTTCGCGATTCCACGATTGCGCCAAGCAGCGCTGCCTCTTCGGCTTCTGCGCTGGCCTTGCCGCGCCCCGTGATGATGCGTTGCCGTGCGAAGGCGAGGCGCGTGGAATCCCGAATGTATTGCTTCATCGTGGGACCCTTACCCTTGCCCTTCGCCCACGCGATTGCTTGGCGCCTGCCATTGGGAGTCGCAAGCGAGGTCACTTCGTCGGCCGCGAACCAGCCCGCAGCGGCGTATTCAGCCAAACGATCGTGGGTGAGCTTGGTCTCTTGCTTACGGAGCGTGACGACAAGCAAGATCGCGAGCACAAAAAGCGGGAATTGCACAACCGCGAAGTAAACATAGAAGCTGTCGACAAAGAAGAGAGCGCCGTTCCATAAAGCGTGCAGCAGGATCGCTGGGACGAGGCCGATCAGAAAGTACCCGATCGCGCCGGACGCTCCCGTGCGTCGCGCAGCAAAGCCCAGCGCGATTCCCGTGCACGCTGTGAACATGACGTGGGCAAAGGGCGACATGATGCCGCGAATGAGGAAGATCTCAACGACACTGCCATCGACGCCGCCGACCGTCACGAGTTGCGAACCGAAGTACAAGATGTTTTCGGTGAAAGCGAACCCTCCCGCGACCCAGGCCGCGTAGACAAGTCCGTCGACGGGACCATCAAAGAGCTTTCGTGCGAACCAGAACATCAAGAGGAGTCCGAATCCCTTGCCGGTCTCTTCAACGATGGGCGCTTGAATTGCCGCTCCAAAGAACTCGTAGCCCGAACCGGGGCCACCGAGGCTATTGACGACGTTCTCGATTTCGGCGCCAACGAGTAGTGCGATGAGAACCGCGACCCCCGCGCCCCACAAAAACGCAAAGATCACCGCAAGCCGAGGCTCGCGCTCCCACCGATCTACCCATCGCACCACGAGAAAAACGATCGCGAACGGAACGAGTGCCATTACGCCGCCGAGAGCAAACGCATCGGTACCGAGGCCCGCGACGAGGTATACGACAACGAGCAGCATGACAATCGCGAGCACGATGACCCCGATGATGCCAAGTACCGCAAGGCTCGAGCTGCGCTTGGGCGCCTGAGTGAGCCCTGCTTGCGCCGAAGTCACGGCGTTTGCCGCGATATCGGCGGGCGCGCTTGAAGGCGGCGCGGCGACGACACCCGCCGAAGCGGTGTAGTCCGGGGTATTCGAGGACGGCGTCAACATACTCATGCACCGACTGTATCGGCTCGCCGCAATTAGCGCGTTAGCCCTGCTGTTCGCGCAAGATCTGAAGCGCGCGCGTCACACGGTCACCAAGGCCGGCGACTCTCTTGCGACTAGATCGAGACGCGCGATCCAGTAAGTCCTCGATCTCCGCGCGCTGTAGTTCGTGCACGGCGATTCGAGCACTCGATGCCGCAACGGATGCCCGGGCCGCGGCCAAGGCGAGCACATAACTCATGACGGGCAAGGGAGCAGCGAGGAGCCCTAGTGGCCACTCGTTCCACGCGAACACGATTGGCACCGCGGACAGTACGACGAGCGCGAGTCTGCCCGGGGTACCGCGCCACAATTGCGCGTTCGCTCCCCTGCCGGGCGGTACGGCGCGCTTGGCCTCGCGCTCATCGAGCGCGGCGATTTGTAGTCGGTACGCCTCGAGTTGCTCGGTCGTCAATCGGCTTCCTTGAGCATCCGCTAACTCCACCTTGATTGCAGCGAAAGCGGATAGCTGCGGAAGGCGGCTCGCGGTAAGCACGATATCCGCGAGCTGGAGAGCAACAATGCCGATCCAGATGGCGAGCAAGAGGGATTCGATCACGAGTCGACCCTAACTGAGCGCGGGCAGCTTCTTGCGGTCAATGCCGATACTCACGTCCTCGAGCGAAATCATGAGCACACTCGGGGCTGCTCTGAAACCGGCAGCACCTCCGAACGCAAGAAACGCAACGAGGGCGAGGATTCAGGCGGGGTGGATGCGACGCGTGGGCGTCGAGGTCGTGGTCGACATCAACTCGTGCGCAAATCGCCCGGTTTGCGGTAGTCGTAGAGCTCGGCGTCGAGCGGAATCTTGCCGACAGTATTGACGAGATTTGTCGCAACCATTTGGCCCGCAAACGCGATGAGCAAGACACGGAGCTGCGGAGTGAATGCGACCTCGAGCTTGGCGTAGAACTCGTCGGAGATTCCGCGCGGGTCACTCGCGATGAGGCGACCCCAGTCGATCAGCAGCTGCTCGGTTTCCGTGACGTGCGGGTGGTCCGGATCTTCACCATTGTCGACAAGGATGCGACGGAAATATGCGGCGCACACGAGGCAATCGTTCTCGTCAGAGATCGCGTACGCGAAGAGGTTTACCGCGCGCTCTCCCACAAACGGAACGAGCGCATCCCGAAGCGTGTACCACTCCATGTACGCAAGAAAACTCGGCTCGTGACTCATCAGAGTCGCTCGCATGTTGGTGATCGCCCCGCCGTGGGCTTCGATGTACCGGTCGAAAGTCGCCTTGCCTTCGGGGCTCAGCGAGTTGTAGTCAGCGATCGGGAGGAACGTCATGGCAACAGGGTAGCCGTCCTTAGAACACCTTGCCGGGGTTCAGAATGCCCAGCGGGTCAAATACGGCCTTTACGCCTTGTTGTAGCTCGAGTTGATCGTCGCCGAGCTCATCCCGCAACCAGCGGCGCTTGAGGATTCCGATGCCATGTTCGCCCGTGAGTGTTCCCCCGAGCCGCAAGGCCGCGAGAAAGACTTCGTCTGCCGCGGCCCAAATCGCCTCGGGCACCTCGTCGCCGTCGTAGACGAAGTTGGGGTGCAAGTTGCCGTCGCCCGCGTGCGCAACCGTCGGGATCGTAATGCCGTATCGCGACTCGATGTCACTGATTGCGGCAAACATTGCCGGGAGGGTGCTGCGCGGCACGCACACGTCTTCAATGAGTACTGTGCCAAGCGCATTCATCGCGGGATGGAACGCTCGGCGCATCGCGAACAGCTTTTCGCCCGCTTCGGGTTCCGTCGTGAGTTCGGCCGTGCCTCCCAGCGAGCGGATGCTCGCGACCGCAGCATCCGCTTCGATGCTCGCGCCTGGGCCGTCGAATTGAACGAGGAGCTGAGCCCCGCCCTGATGCTCGATGCCGAGGTGCGCGGCGATCCCCGCCATTGCGCTCGCGCCGATGAGTTCCATGATCGCGGGATGCGATCCAGTCGACGTGATGGCGGCTGAGGCTCGAGCCGCGCCGTTCTCGGTCGCGAAATTCGCGCCAACCGTGGCAATCGGCCCCGTGACGAGTGGGAGCAGTTTGACGGTCGCTTCGACGATGACGCCGAGTGTGCCTTCCGACCCGATCATGAGCGCCGTGAAATCTAGGCCAGCGACACCCTTGACCGTGCGGTGACCGAGCTCAAGCAATCGCCCATCGGCGAGCACGACCTTGAG
>JANNCX010000156.1:0-3752 GCA_031387145.1 Salinibacterium sp. | reverse complement strand
TGGGCGGGGCGATCGGGTTCATGGCGGTGCGCTGGCTGTTCCCGGCCCGGGTGCCGGTGGCGTAACGCTGTGTCGGTGCGATCGCGCTGAGCACGATGTTGCTCGGCCGTCGTGAGGATGACATCCTCCACAACTCGACGCTGTCCTCGCTTCCGCACGTAGTCAATGTCATACTTGTCATACATTACGATCAGGAGCAAAGATGTTGAGCGTGAGACTGCCCCCCGAAGTTGACGATGCGCTCACGAAACTCGCGCGTGAGACCGGCCGGACCAAGAGTTCGTACGCGCGCCAAGCCATAGAGACCTTTCTTGAGGACCGTGCCGACTACTTGCTCGCTGTGAACTCGCTCGAACGCGACGAAGCAACGATTTCTTCGGCTGAGTTGAGGCGCGAGCTTGGTCTCTAGCCTCGAGTATCGGGCTGCCGCTGCCAGGCAGATACGAAAGCTCGACCGACCGACTGCGAGGGCGATTCTTGACTACCTCGACGCCGTCGTCACCCTCGACGATCCGCGTTTGCGCGGCAAGGGGCTCGTTGGGGAGCTCAGTGGCTACTGGCGGTATCGCGTGGGTGACTACCGAATCCTCTGTCGGATTCGCGACGACGAACTCGTCGTCGTCGCTCTCGAGGTCAGCCACCGCAGCCCTGCATACCGATGACCGGGAATACTGGACGGAGCGCGCAAGTTGACCAAGTCGATACGTTCGCATGGAAAGAGGAAGCATGACTGACACGATCGAGTTCGGACTCGACACTTTTGGCGATGTCACGTTCGGAGCGGACGACGCACCGCTGAGCCACGCGCAAGTGATCCGCAACCTCGTGGCCGAGGGCGTGCTCGCCGACGAATTGGGCATCGACTACATCGGAGTGGGAGAACATCACCGAGCAGACTTCGCAGTCTCTGCCCCCGAGGTCGTGCTCGCAGGTCTCGCGACCGTCACGAAGCGCATCCGCTTGGGGTCGGCCGTTACGGTCTTGAGCTCGGATGACCCGATCCGGGTGTTCCAGCGCTTTGCCACGGTCGACGCGCTCTCGAACGGCCGCGCCGAGGTCATGCTCGGCCGCGGATCTTTCACGGAGTCGTTTCCGCTCTTCGGGTTCGAGCTCTCGAAGTACGAGCAGCTGTTCGAGGAGAAGCTCGATCTCTTTTCGGAACTGCTGAAGGAACAGCCCGTCACGTGGACCGGCCAACTGCGGCCGGCGCTCAAGAACCAAAAGGTGTATCCGCCGACGGAAGGCGGCCACCTCAAGACGTGGATCGGCGTTGGGGGAAGCCCCGAGTCGGTCGTGAGGGCCGCGCGCTACGGTATGCCCCTCGTGCTCGCGATCATCGGGGGCGACCCTGCGCGATTCGCGCCGTACTCCGACCTATTCCACCGCGCGCTCGCCGAACTCGAGAAGCCCGACTTGCCGATCGCGGTTCACTCACCCGGTTACATCGCCGACACCGACGAGCAAGCCGCCGAAGAGTACTGGCCGCACCATCGCGTCATGCGCGATCGAATTGGTGCGGAGCGCGGGTGGCCGCCATCGAACCCGGGCGAGTACGCAAACGAGATCGCGCACGGATCGCTCTACCTTGGGTCACCCGAGACGGTCGCGCGCAAGATAGCTTCGACAATTACGACGCTCGGGATCGATCGCTTCGACCTCAAGTATTCGGCCGGAACCTTGCCGCACGAGCTGTCGATGCGGTCGATCGAGTTGTACGGATCAAAGGTCATCCCGATGGTGAAGGACATTCTGGCGGCTGGTTAGGTAGCCGAAGGCAGGTTGAGTAGCCGAAGGCGTATCGAAACCGCGGGGTCTCGATACGCCCTACGTGCTACTCGACCGCCCTACTTTTCTACCGGCGCAGGCAATTCAGCCCTGGCTTGCTTGCGCTTGATGATCCAAATCACGATCGCCGTAATGATGCCCGCGAAGACGAGCCACGGCAAGAGCACTCCGAGGGCTACAAACAGCCCAGCGAAGAAGCCGATGAACGCATTCCACCCAGCTTCGAGTCCCGACAAGAACGTGTCGGGTGTCTCGACCGGCACGTCAGCAACTGTCACGAGATTGAGCGAGATCGTCGAGAGCGAGACCTGGTCGGCGTAGTAGCGTCGCTCGCTCTCCAAGCTCTCGAGCTGCGCTTGGCGGTCCGAGATTGCGGTCTCGAGTGTGATGAGAGTGTCGGTGTCGGTCGCGCTTGCAAGCAACACGAGCAGTCGATCGACGGATGCCGAGAGAGCTGTGATGCGGGCATCCAGATCCTGAGTCACCATCGTCACGTCTGACGAGTTGAGCGAGATCTCGCGCACGTCGCCGAGTTCGCCGAGTTTGTCGAGCGTCTCGGTGAGATCGTCAGAGGGGAGTCGCAGCGTGAGAGTCGCGCTGCCCTTGTCGCCCTCGACGGGAGCGTATTCGCTCCGGCCATCGACTCGGCCGCCCGCGGCTTCCGTGATGCGAATTGCGTCGGATGCGGCGTCCCGCGGATCCTCGACAACGATCGTGACCCAGCCCGTCGTGATTACTTGTCGGTCGACGCCACTCGTCAAGGCTTCGTCTGTAACGACGCCCGAGTCGAATGCGGGAGCGCCGCCTCCGCCGGTTTGGGGCTCGCTCGCAGAGTCGGAGCTGCCTGCCGAGCAGCCCGTGAGGGCAAGCGCGGAGAGAAGTAGTGCTGCTGAAATTACGTGTGTTCGCCTCATAGCTTCACGCTAACCAGCAGTTGGCCCCGACCGCTACCCAACGTTTCTCACGATTCGACCGTCACTTTGCGTGGCACTATTGTCGATATCGTCGGCGCTTGCCGAGAGCGAGAAGGAAGGGTTGACCATGAGTTTCATTGATGACGCCAAAGAGAACATTGCCGAAGGCTTCGAGAAGGCCAAGGATATGGCCGGTGACGCGGGCGAGTTCATGAAGGACAAAGCAGAAGACGTTGGAGAGTTCGCGAAGGATAAGGCCGACGACGTCAGTGCCTTCGTCAAGGACGCGCTCGACGGCGACGAGGACGACGCTCCTGCAGCAGATCCCGCCGCGCACCCAGCAGAGTAGCAATCGTTTCGCGCGGCGGGAGTGCTTGAGGGTGCTCCCGCCGCGTCGTTAGTTCACGCTCGCACGACATACTGGGCACATGAGCTTCTGGAGCGAATTCGCGGCGCTGTTCCGGGATGCCGCACCGAAGCTCAACATCGCAGCCGACCTCGGCGAGGGGCCGGTGGTGATCTTGTTACACGGCATCGCGGCATCCGCTACGACATACGACAAAGTCATCCCGCCGCTTTCGGAGTCCCACCGCTGCATCTCCATTGACTTGCTCGGGTTTGGATCGTCGCCCGCACCTGTCGGTGCCCAGTACACGATCGAGGAGCACGTCGCCTCCCTTCGAGTGACGATCGCGAGCCTCAAGCTCCGCAAGCCGTTCATTCTCGTGGGGCACTCGCTCGGGGCGCTTCTGGCCGCGCGATATGCGGCGCGGTACCCTTCTCGCGTGAGCCGTCTTGTGCTCGTGAGCCCGCCCGTTTACGTTGCGAGTGCCGAGATTGGTGACCCGACCCTTCGCCGGCAAGTCGGGCTTTACATGAAGGCGTACGAGTTTCTTCGCTCCAACAAGGACTTTACGATCGCCAATGCCGCGCGAATCGGCAAGCTCTTGCAGATCTCGACGATTTTCGATATTTCCGAGAACAACTGGGCGCCGTTCATCCTGTCGCTCAAGAATTGCATCGAGTCTCAAACCACTGTCGCCGACATCGCTG
>JANNCX010000144.1:0-2133 GCA_031387145.1 Salinibacterium sp. | reverse complement strand
GTACTTCGCCATCGCAGCGGTCGCGAGTGTTGAGATTCGTGGAGCACCGCTGTAGACGGACGACGATGTGCTCGCGAGAGTCGGGTCGCCGCCTCCCTTGAGCACGATGACTCCGGGAGTCGACCCGTCGACGACTTGAGTCTTGAGCTGCGCGCCGGCTCCCAAGACGTTGAGTGCGGCCGCGGCGGTGATCACTTTCAGTACACTGCCCGTGCGTTGAGGCGTCGTGCCATTGACGTTGTAGAGAACCTCGCCCGTGAGCGAGTTGGCGACGTAGCCCGAGAAGGCTGCCATTTGGGCATTCGCTGCGAGGGCCGCGACCGAACACGTGCGTAGGCGTGTTGCTGCGGGGAAGGCGGATGGCTGGGGGCGCGGATCAATCGTCTCGGTCGGCACGGGAGCCGCTTCACTCGAATTCGACCCGACCGATATTCCGGCAAACA
Organism: Salinibacterium sp.; assembly: GCA_031387145.1. Classification (GTDB taxonomy): domain Bacteria; phylum Actinomycetota; class Actinomycetes; order Actinomycetales; family Microbacteriaceae; genus Rhodoglobus. Next base: position 1,690 of record JANNCX010000144.1, on the reverse strand, counting down.
CGGCCGCGGTCGCCATAAGCAAGAAGGCAACGCCGAGTGCGCCCGCGAGCCACGCGTTCGGGTGGCGCGCAATGATTGCGCCGATGCCACCGGATGCTGGCTTCGTCGACTCAGCGTTTGAGGATCGCGGTGACTTCCCGCGCGACTTCGACTTCGACGATTGAGCGGACTCCCGAAGCGAACGCCTCGTGAGCGCCTCCGTCGGCCGTGAGTCCTGCGAATCCGTCACCTAAGCAATATTACCCGGGTGATTCACTAGTCGATCAGCACGTGGTCCATCGAGCGGCCGCGCGAGTGAAGGAATACGGATCACCGTTGCCACCGTGCGTCATGGCGAAGGAAATACACACCCCAACCGTCGAGGTGCCCGGCCGGTAGAGCGATGCACGGTGAGACGTCGAGTCCCACCACTTCGTCGCTACCGTGACTCCCGTGTTACCCGATCCGCCCGCGAGGTTTCCGTCGCAACCCACGCTCGGTACTCCGTCAATTCGAACCGACCCGATGTGGCCCCACGCATCCGAGGGATCCGGGCTAGGCGACTCGGCCATCCAGAACAACCGTGTTTCCATGCACGAGTCGTAGATGAATCGGGTGACGGGCTGAAGGCAATTTGACGCGCGGATCGCGTTGTACTGAATAGCGAATGCCGTGAGGTCATCGGAAGTCGTGCCGGCGACGCCGCCCGCGGACGTGACGCTAGGTGCGCCACTTGTTATCGGAACACCCGCGGCCGGGCATCCCGGCGTCTGCTGGGTATCGGCGGCCCGTCGATCATTCGTCGCTGAAGAGTTCGCGCCATTCGAGATCGGAGCCACGACGGGCTGCTGAGCCAAGTGCTCCGACGCCACATCCCACGATGACCCTGAGGAAGCGCCAGGCTCGCTTACGGTCGTAGAGATCGCAACCGCGACTCGCGGTTCGCCGACGTCAACGATCTCGGGGGGAGTGGTGATGGAGGCGATCCGCGGACTGGCAGAACCCGAATCTGCAACTTTCGGAACGTTGAGTCCCGATCCGCTGCCGCCTACGACAGGCACAATGAGCACGATCACGGCCACGAGAACCGTCGCAATCGAAGCGAAAAGCTTCATGATTGTGTACCCCCATACACCCCGACACCTACCCCGAATTGTTGATGTCCTGGGGCAACGCTAGAACCCTCGACGCGAGCTTCACAAGCTTTGCGACCGCGAAATGTACTACTTCACCCCACAATTGGGGGCGATTTGCGACGGCGTGTCCCGCATTGGGGGCACAAGAAATGTGAGCCGCCTAAGAGAATCGAACTCTTGACCTTCTCATTACGAGTGAGATGCTCTACCGACTGAGCTAAGGCGGCGCACCCGAGTTTCCCCGGGGCACAGCAAAAAAGCTTAGCCGAGAATTAGCAGCCGTTTGACGCAGTCAAGCGCGATGAGCGCATCGAAGCTCTCTCGAACTCGATTGAGGGCATCCGTTAGCAGTTGGGGTCGCTCTCGGGCACGATTCCCTTGAGGAAATAGTCGTCGACGACCGTGGTCACGCAATTGTCGCCACCCGTGTATGCCGTGTGGCCTTCGCCGTTGAACGTCACGAGATGAGCGCTCTCAAGTTGCTCGCTGAGCGCGACGCCCCACTCGTACGGCGTTGCAGGATCGCCCGTCGTCGACACAACCAGAATGTCGGGTGCGCCCGCGCCCGTGAGGGT
>JANNCX010000127.1:0-5574 GCA_031387145.1 Salinibacterium sp. | reverse complement strand
GGCATCCTCGCGACCGACCTCACCCGCGACGTGAACGAGCCCGGTCGTCACGAGGGTTTCGACCGCTACTCGAGCGTCGGGATCAATCGCGAGCAGAGCATCCAAAATACTGTCGCTGACTTGGTCACAAATCTTGTCGGGATGCCCCTCCGTCACCGACTCGGACGTGAACAAACGCAGCGCAGAACTCACTCAATGACTCCAAGGACATCAGAAGGATTGGATATTGCGTCCAGAATACGGTCAGCCACCGACGCCTTACTCCCGCTAGCCTCGCCAACTATAGCCCCGGCTCGATTGACGACGACGACGGTGTTGGTGTCGGTCGCGAAACCTTCCGTCCAGCCCACCCTGTTGACGACGAGGAAGTCGGCACCCTTGCGCGCGACCTTGGCTTTGCCTAGTTCGAGGAGTTTCGCGTCATCCGGTTCAGTCTCGGCCGCGAAGCCGACGATCACTTGCCCGGGCCTACGAGTCGCCGCGATGCTCTGCAAAATGTCGGGGTTCTTGACGAGCCGCAAGTCAAGAGTGTCGCCTTGCGTTTCCTTCTTGATCTTGTCGTGTGCGACCGAATCGGGCCGGTAGTCGGCGACGGCCGCCGCCATGACAATTACGTCAGCATTCTGCGCAGCGGCCCTCACTGCATCGGCTAGTTCGAGCGTCGAACCGACTCGAACGACGACCATGGATGCGGGCGCGTCGATCTCGAGGTTCGCCGCGATGAGCGTCACGTCGGCTCCGCGTGCGGCCGCAGCTCGAGCGATTGCAACACCTTGCTTGCCGCTCGAGCGATTGCCAATGAACCGAACGGGGTCGATCGGTTCGCGAGTTCCACCAGCCGTCACGAGAATGTGTTTACCTGCGAGATCGGCGCGCCCAGCAACCACGCCCAGAGCGACCTCGACGATCTCCTCGGGTTCGGACATGCGCCCGACGCCCGCATCTTTGCCCGTCAGTTGGCCGACACCAGGACCAACGACTGTGACGCCGCGCTCTCGCAGCAGCGCAATGTTCGCGACGGTAGCGGGGTTGTGCCACATCTCGGTGTGCATCGCGGGAGCGATCACGAGTGGTGCCATCGAGGCGAGCACGGTGTTGCCAAGCAAGTCGTCCGCGAGGCCTGTCGCGAGCTTGGCTACCGTATTGGCGGTCGCGGGCGCGATGATAATGAGGTCGGCGGCCTGGCCAATCGCTACGTGCCGAACCTCAGCGACACCTTCGTAGAGGTCAGAGTGCACGGGATTGCGGCTGATCGCTTCTAGCGTTGGTCGCCCCACGAAACGCAAGGCGTTTGGGGTCGCGACGACGTGAACGTCATGGCCCGCTACAACGAGCGCGCGCACAAGCGAAACCGCCTTGTACGCAGCAATGCCGCCGGTGATACCGACGACCACGTTCAAGGCGGTCACGGGTGCAGAATTACTCGGAGCTCAGTCGCTTGAGCTCGAGGCGGTCTTCGTTGATTTCGTGAAGCGCGACGGAAAGCGGCTTGTCGTCAATGGTCGAGTCGACGAGCGGTCCGACGTTGTCGAACAGGCTGCCTTCGTGAAGGTCTGCGTAGTAATCGTTGATCTGGCGAGCGCGCTTTGAGGCGAAAATCACCAGTTGGTACTTCGAGTCGACCTTCGACAACAGTTCGTCGATCGGCGGATCGATGATTCCTGAGTGCTTGTCAGCCATGGGAGTGCTCCTCGCGATTGGGTGTCCCGGTGTGGGAAGTCGTCGCGCCTGTGGGCGCATCCATCAATTCTACGACCTCGCGGGCCGCTTGCCCGACGTCACGGTTCACGACTTTCGCGTCGAACTCGTCTTGAGCAGCAAGTTCGACCTTCGCGGTCGCGAGTCGACGCGCTTGTTCTTCGGGGCTTTCGGTGCCGCGCCCGATGAGTCGGCGCACGAGTTCTTCCCACGTGGGAGGCAAGAGAAATACCAAGAGTGCCTCGGGCATGATGCGCCGAACCGCGCGAGCACCTTGCAGATCGATCTCGAGAAGCACGCGCTTTCCCGCGGCTAGTGCCTCGTCGATGGGCGGTCGCGGGGTGCCGTAGCGATACGAGTTGTGAACGATTGCCCACTCGAGCAGCTCGCCCGCCGCGATTTTGCGGTCGAACTCTTCGTCGCTCACGAAGTAGTAGTGCACTCCGTCGATTTCGCCCGGCCGCGGCGATCGGGTCGTAGCCGAGATGCTCAATTGCACGTGCGGGTAGTTGTCGCGAATGAATGCAGAGACCGTACCCTTTCCGACAGCGGTTGGTCCCGCGAGCACGACGAGTCGGGATGGCTCAACGCCTTGACGCGCCTCGAGGAAGCTACCGAGCCGCTCGCGTTGGCGGGCGCCGAGGCCGCCAACGCGCTTCTTTTCGGAGATCTCGAGTTCAGCCATGACTCGTTCGACTCGAGTGGGGCCGAGTGTCTGAATACTCGTCAGAAGCTCGCGAACCCGAAGGCGCGCCTCGAAACTCTCTGCATCGCGCCAGGCAACGTGAGCGACCGATAGCGCAGTGCGTTCACCCGCTGCGATCGCGCGCTTTATTTCGGCTCGAGCTTGCCGCGCGGCGATTGCCGCTCGCCCCGCGGCGATTCGGTCGACCTCAGGCGGAACCGGCCGAGGCGTCACGAGCCCATCGATTCGCGCACGTCGGCCGCGTAGGTAGCGAGCCGCACATCGATGTCGCGAGGACCGGCCGAGAGGATGTCGCGCGACACACTCACGAGCACGTTGCGGAACGCGGCGCCGTAGAGCGTCTCGAGGTCTTCGATTCGCGCGCCTTGAGCTCCGAAACCCGGCGCGAGAATCGGAGTGTGTTCGAGCAAGCCCGCGCCGATTCCGTAGTCGCCCAGATCGAGCGTCGCGCCGAGCACTACCCCGATCGGCCCGAGCGTCTTTCCCGCGTTATATTCACCCACTTCACGCACGATACTGGCCGCGACGGTCGATCCGGAATACTCTCCACGATCGAGCACAGCGGTTTGCGGCGCGACCGATTCGGGATTCGACGTGGCCGCGAGCACGAAGAGTCCCTTGCCGGTCGATACTGCGAGCTCGATCGGGGCGACGATCGACCCCACGCCTTGGAATGCACTGATCGTGAGGGCATCCGCTTCAAGGGGCGAACCCGGAGTGAGCCACGCTTGCCCATACGCCTCAACCGTCGTGCCGACGTCGCCACGCTTTGCGTCTGCGATCACGAGGAGTCCGGATGCACGCGCTGCCGCGAGCACGTCTTCTAGCGCCGCAAACCCCGCCGAACCAAAGCGCTCGAAGAAGGCCACTTGAGGCTTAATGATGCCGATGGAGGCGGCCGCGACATCCACGACCCGGAGCGCGAACTCGCGCACTCCAGCGGCCGAATCGGGCAATCCCCACTCGGTCAAGAGGTAGGAATGGGGGTCGATTCCGAGACACAAGTGGCCGCGATCCGCGAAGGCCGCGCTCAGCCGTTCGCCGAAACTAAGCACGAACGGCTCCACGCTCTAGGCGAGCGGCCCGATCGATTGCGTAGTCCTGGAGCGACTTGACGTCGAACCCGTCACGGATCGCCTCGAAGCTCGCTACCGCCGCGCCGAGCTGCGCGATCGTCGTGAAGAGCGGCTTGTCGGCAGCGACGGTCGCGGTGCGGATTTCGTAACCGTCGGCTCGAGCGCTGCGACCACTCGGCGTGTTGATGACGACATCGACTTGGCCCGAGTTGATGAGCTCGACGATCGAGGGCTCGCCCTCGACGACCTCTTGGCCCATGAAGTATTTGCGCACGACACGCGCCTCGATTCCGTTGCGCGCGAGAACTTCGGCGGTGCCCTCGGTCGCGAGAATCGTGAAACCGAGTTGGCTGAGACGCAGCACGGGCAACACAATCGCGCGTTTGTCTCGGTCGGCGACCGACACGAAGACCGCTCCCGACGATGGCAAGCCGCCGTACGCTGCCTCTTGGCTCTTGGCGAACGCCTTGGGAAAGTTCGAGTCGATTCCCATGACCTCGCCCGTCGAGCGCATCTCCGGGCCGAGCACGGAGTCGACGACGTGACCTTCGACTGTACGGAAGCGCTTGAACGGCAACACGGCTTCCTTGACGGCGACGGCAGCATCCATCGGAACTATCGAACCGTCTTGAACGGGCAACATGCCGTCGTCGACGAGAGAGCGGATGCTCCGCCCCACCATCACGAGAGCCGCAGCCTTCGCGAGCGGAATGCCGAGCGCCTTCGACACGAATGGCACCGTTCGCGACGCGCGAGGATTCGCCTCGAGCACGTAGAGAATTCCCTGGCCGATCGCGAATTGCACGTTGATGAGCCCGCGCACACCGATGCCGCTCGCGATCCCGAGAGTCGCTTCGCGCACGCGATTGATGACGTCGCGCCCGAGCGTCACAGGCGGGATCGTGCACGCCGAGTCGCCCGAGTGGATGCCCGCCTCTTCGATGTGCTCCATGATGCCGCCGATGTACAGTTCTGTGCCATCAAACAGTGCGTCGATGTCGATCTCGATCGCGTCATCGAGAAAGCGATCGACGAGCAACGGGGATCCGGGAGCAATGATTGCTTGGTCCTTGACTCGATCGAAGTAGTCGGCGAGCGAATCGGTGTCATAGACGATCTCCATGCCGCGGCCACCGAGCACGTGGCTCGGTCGAACGAGCACGGGGTACCCAATGTTCTCGGCGATCTCGATTGCTTCCGACTGGTTCGTTGCCGTGCCGTTCTTCGGTGCGAGCAGTCCAGCGTCGTCGAGAATTTTCGAGAACAATCCGCGCTCTTCCGCGAGGTCGATTGCTTCGGGCGTCGTCCCGAGAATCGGCACCCCCGCGTCTTTGAGCCCTTGAGCGAGCCCGAGCGCGGTCTGGCCGCCCAGTTGCACGACGACACCGACGAGTTCGCCAGACTGAGACTCGGCGTGCACGATCTCGAGCACGTCTTCGAGCGTGAGGGGCTCGAAGTAGAGGCGATCGCTCGTGTCGTAGTCGGTCGACACGGTCTCGGGATTGCAATTGATCATGATGGTCTCAAAACCCGCGTCGGAGAGCGCGAAGCTCGCGTGCACGCACGAGTAGTCGAACTCAATGCCCTGACCGATTCGGTTTGGCCCCGAGCCGAGAATGATGACCTTCCTGCGGTCGCTTGGGGTCACTTCGGTTTCAAGGTCGTAGCTCGAGTAGTGATAGGGCGTGAGGGCTGGAAACTCGCCGGCGCACGTATCGACAGTCTTAAACACGGGTCGAACGCCGAGCTGCCAGCGCAACGCTCGCACTTCAGATTCACCGATCCCCCGTAGGTGGGCGATTTGCGCGTCGCTAAAGCCGTGGTCCTTCGCGAGCCGCAAGAGACTCGAGTCGAGCGCACGCAACGACCCGACCTCGAGCGCGACTTCATTGATGAGGGCGATCTGGTCGACGAACCACGGGTCGATTCCCGTCGCCTCGTGTACCTCGGCGATCGTCGCGCCCGCGCGCATTGCTTGTTGCACCGTCACGATTCGACCATCCGTCGGGATGCTCGCAAGAGCCAAGAGCTCAGCCTTGCTGCCGGGCGTGCCCTCCCAGTGAAAGCTCGACCCGCGCTTCTCGAGTGACCGCA
>JANNCX010000011.1:0-6078 GCA_031387145.1 Salinibacterium sp. | reverse complement strand
CGATGATCCTCTGCGCGACATCGCCGAGGTCGGTCGCACGCTCCGCCATGTAACCACCCATGCCCACGAGAATCTCCTGGAACGCCGCGAAGGCTTCGAAGACCGCGCGCTCCCCGGTCGTGCCCGCATCGATTCGCGCCTTGACGTCATCGGCGAGGGTCGGGTCTTGCGCCATCATGGATGCCGCGTCGAGCACGTCTTTCGCCTCGCCACCGGCCTTGGCACCCTTGGCCATGAGCTCCGCTGCGACGGCGGTGAGGGACTCCTGCACCGTCGTATATTCGGCGGCGGCATCACCCGTGTGCTGGGCTTCGACGGGCGTGGGCAGGGGGTCGGGCATCCTCAAAATCGATCCAACGGCGATTGCGCGACCGACTCCTACTCCGTGCAGTTCCATGCGTGGTCCTCTCCATCGAAGTTGCCCACGGCCACTCTACCGGCGGGCTTGGCAGGCTCTTCGTCGCACGTAGTCGCTAGTCTTTTCGCATGAGTGTGCGCATCGCTTCCGTAAATACCAATGGCATCCGAGCCTCGTACCGCAAGGGCATGAGTGATTGGCTGGATGCCCGTGGCGTCGACATTCTCGCGATGCAAGAGGTTCGGGCATCCACTGAAGATGTCGAAAATCTGCTCGGCACGGGGTGGACAATCCTGCACGATGCAGCAACCGCGAAGGGCCGCGCGGGCGTGGCCATCGCCGCGCGCGAAGCTCCCGTTGCACACCGCATTGCCCTCGGCGCAGAAGACTTCGACAGCGCGGGCCGTTGGCTCGAAGCGGACTTTCTCGTGGGTGGCACTCCCCTCACGGTCGTGAGCGCGTACGTGCACTCGGGTGAGGTCGGCAGCCCCAAGCAAGTCGAGAAGTTCAAGTTTCTCGATGCCATGACGGTGCGTCTCGCGGAACTCGCGGCACACAGCGACCGTGCCCTCGTCGTAGGCGACCTCAACGTCGGCCACCGCGAACTCGATATCAAGAACTGGCGCGGCAACCGCAAGAACGCGGGATTCCTGCCTGAAGAGCGCGCGTACTTCGACCGATTCATGGGCCAGCTGGGCGCTCCGGTTGAGGGCGCTGACGGTTCGGTGGGCCCCGGGCTCGGCTGGGTGGATGTTGGCCGCCAAGCCGCTGGCGAAGTCGATGGGCCGTACACGTGGTGGTCGCAAAGGGGCAAGGCGTTCGACACGGACACGGGGTGGCGCATCGACTACCACCTCGCGACGCCCGCGCTAGCGTCATCCGTGTTGTCGTATTCGGTCGACCGCGCCCCCGCGTGGGACCAGCGGTGGAGCGACCACGCGCCCGTCGTCGTCGACTACGACGTCTGATCGTCCGCGCGATCTGACAAGCTTGGGGGCATGAGTTCGAAGCCCCGCCTGTTCTCCGGCATGCAACCGTCTGCCGATTCCCTTCACATCGGCAACTACATCGGGGCGTTGCTGCAGTGGAAAGACATGCAGGACTCGCACGACGCCATCTTCTGCGTCGTGGATCTGCACGCGATAACGGTGCCGCAAGATCCGGCCCTCTTGCGTGAGCAGACGCGTCGTACTGCCGCGCAGTACATCGCGGCTGGCATCGACCCGCAACGATCGACTCTGTTCGTGCAGTCACACGTTGCCGCGCATCCACAACTCGCATGGGTTCTCAACACGATCACGGGCTTCGGCGAGGCCGGGCGCATGATCCAGTTCAAAGACAAAGCGGCGAAGCACGGCGGCGATGCAGCCTCGGTCGGGCTCTTCACCTACCCGATTCTGCAAGCCGCCGACATCCTGTTGTACGACGCCACTGTCGTGCCGGTCGGCGAAGACCAGCGTCAACACATCGAGCTCACGCGCGATCTCGCTCAGCGATTCAATTCGCGCTTCGGCGAGACGTTTGTCGTGCCCGAGGTGCAGATTCTCAAGGAGACCGCGAAGGTCTACGACTTGCAGGATCCCGAGTCGAAGATGAGCAAGTCGGCCGCTACCGACTCGGGCGTGCTGTGGCTGCTCGATGAGCCCGCGAAGACCGCGAAGAAGATCAAGTCAGCCGTGACGGATGCAGACCGATCAATCCGCTTCGACCGCGCCGACAAGGCGGGCGTCTCGAACCTGCTGACGATTCACTCCGTGCTATCGGGCGAGTCGGTCGAATCGCTCGAGCAGCAGTTCGACGGTCGCGGTTATGGCGACCTCAAAACCGCGGTCGCCGATGTCGTGACGGGCACATTCGCGCCCATTCGTGAGCGCGCGCTCGAACTGCTAGCCGATCCCGCCGAACTCGACCGAATCCTCGCCGTCAACGCCGATCGTGCTGCCGAGATAGCGGATGCCACGCTCGCCAAGGTCTACGACCGCATCGGGTTTTTGCCGCGCGCATGAAACCTGTTGACTTCACAACCGGTCGGCTGACACTTGATCAACCGACTCGCAGTGACCTGGATGCAATCGTGGAGTACTGCCGCGATCCCGTATTCGAGCAGGTGATGACCCTGCCTTGGCCCTACGAAGCGAAGCACGCGGAGTATTTCATCGAAGAACTTGTGCCCGCCGGTTGGGCGAGTGATACCGAGTACACATGGGCAATTCGGCACGAGGCAGGCGGTCCGCTTCTCGGCGTGATTGGCCTCCGATTGCCATCCCAGATGATCGGCTACTGGCTGGGCGCCCCTCACCGCGGTCTACGAGTGATGCCCCAGGCTCTTACCGGTGTGCTCGACTGGTACTTTGCACGAGGCGGAGCGCGGGTTGCTTGGGAGTGCGTGTTGGGAAACAACGCCTCGGCCTCGGTAGCTCGCGCTTGCGGATTTCGCTATTTGGGCGAGGGTTCTGCCGTGATAGCCGCTCGCGACGGCAGTAGACCGCCCGCTTGGCAGGGCGAGATTCTTGCCCGCGATGACCGCACCCACAAGCCCGGCTGGCCGCAATGAAGCGGGCCGCTCGCGCGGGGATCTGGTGGGGCTTGCTCGGCGTGCTTGCCTTCTCGTTCACGGTGCCGTTTACGCGAGTCGCCGTCGGAACCCTGTCGCCGCTCTTCATCGGCTCGGGTCGAGCGGTCATTGCAGCGGTTCTCGCGGCCGTCGCACTATCGATTACGCGACAGCGACTGCCGCGCGGGCGTCAGTGGGCGCGACTCGCGATCGTCGGCGGAGGTGTCGTTGTCGGCTTTCCGCTTCTCACGTCATACGCGCTGACGTCAACTCCCGCGAGCCACGGCGCCGTAGTCATCGCTTTGCTGCCAGCAGCGACTGCGGTTGCCGCGACCATCCGGGCCCGAGAGCGGCCGCCGCTGTTGTTCTGGCTCACGTCGGGGCTCGGCGCCGTCGCGGCGCTGATATTTGCAACCCTGCAGGGCGGAGGCTTCGGTCAGTTCGAGGTGGCCGACGCACTCCTATTTGGCGCGGTCATCGCCGCGGCGATTGGCTACACCGAAGGTGGCTTGCTGTCGCGCGAACTCGGGTCGTGGCAAACCGTGTCGTGGGCACTCGTGTTGTGCGCGCCGCTCATGATCGCCCTGACGATCGTCTCCGTATCACAGCAAGCGCCGACCGGATCCGTCGTCGAGTGGGCTGCGTTTCTCTACCTCGGCGCCGTGAGTATGTTTCTCGGCTTCTTCGCGTGGTACCGAGGGCTCGCGATCGGACCGATCGCGCAAGTGAGTCAAGTGCAGCTCGTTCAGCCGATTCTGAGCATCGCGTGGGCCGCTCTAATTCTTCACGAGCAACTCACGTGGACAACGGCAATCGCGGGCGTCGCCGTGATCTTCTTGGCCGGCGCGGCCGTGCGAATCCGGGTGGCGTCCAACCGCCCACTCACCAACGCGCTAGACGACCCCGAGGTACCGCAGCACGAAACCGACCGCGAGCGTGAGCGCGACGACAGTCGCTAGCCCGACATAGAACCTGCCCCAAGAAAATCGCATGGCTACAGTCTCTCAGCCGCGGATGGCTTTTACGCCTCCCCTGCGCGGGAGCCTCGGACCGGTTCTCCACAACTTTCGTGGTGGACACCGAATGCGGGCGTTGTCTCGTGAGAATGAATGCGTGCCGCCGAAACCGACCGCCATCGTTTACGTCGACGGATTCAACCTGTACTACGGCCTGCTCGCAGGCTCCGACTACAAGTGGCTCGACCTTGAAGGCCTCTTCGATTGCCTTCTGCCTCAATACGACGTGACGTTGATCCGCTACTTCACCGCCCGCGTGAAGAAAGCAGCACGACCGATGGACCCGAGCGCGCCAGAGCGACAGAAGGCCTATCTCCTCGCGCTCCAATCCTTGCCCCGAGTGCGAGTAACCGAGGGCAGCTTCATGATCCATAAGTCATTCGCACGACGGCGCTACCCCGCGAGGTGGCATGGCATTCCCGTCCCCCGTCGACTTCGCGAGCACCACATTGTGCCGATTTGGAAGATCGAAGAGAAGGGCTCCGATGTAAATCTCGGCGCCTATCTAATTCTTGAAGCAGCGCAGAAGTCGGCCGACATTCATCTCGTGGTAACCAGCGACTCCGATCTCGCCGAACCACTTCAAATCGCAACCCGTGACTTGGGAGCTAAGGTCGCTCTGTGTTTTCCGCATGGGCGTAACAGCAAAGAATTGATGCGATGCAGCCACGAATTCATTGTCTCGATTTCCGAGGAGGCGCTCGCGCGTAGCCAACTGAGCAACCCCGTGCTGCATGGCAAGAGCACGATCTATCGACCCGTCTCCTGGGACCAAGAAATAGGGCTCCGGTAGTTACCGAAGCCCTATGCCCACCGGCGATACGGCGGGGGATGTTGATTTAACGATAACAGATCGAACGCCGAGCTACGGTCTCTCAGCCGCGTCGACCACGTTCGCCAGCAGCATCGCGCGAGTCATTGGTCCGACACCTCCCGGCACGGGTGACAGGTAGCCTGCGGTGTCGGCGGCCGAGGCATCCACGTCGCCGACCAGGCGAGCCTTGCCGGTCTCGGGATTGACGACGCGCGTAATACCAACGTCGAGCACGGCAGCTCCCGGCTTGAGCCACGCGCCCTTGATGAGTCCAGCTACCCCGACGGCGGCGACCACGATGTCGGCTCGGCGCACGTAGCTCTCGAGGTCTTGCGTGCGCGAGTGGGTGAGCGTCACGGTCGCGTCGATGCCTTTGCGCGCAAGCAAGAGTCCGAGCGGGCGGCCGACCGTGAGTCCGCGACCGACGACGACGACGTGTTTGCCCGAGAGGGGAACGTCGTAGCGCTGCAGCAGCTCGACGATGCCAGCTGGCGTGCACGGCAAAGGAGCGCCGTCGACTCCCAGCACAAGGCGGCCGAGGTTCATGGGGTGGAGGCCGTCGGCGTCCTTATCGGGATCCATGAGCTCGAGCATCGCGTTCTCGTCGAGTCCGGCGGGCAGCGGCAACTGAATGATGTAGCCCGTGACCGCGGCGTTGGCGTTGAGCTCGAGAATCGCGGATCTCACGTCAGCTTCGGATGCCTCAGCCGGCAGATCAACGCGGATCGACTCGATTCCCACCTCAGCGCAATCGCGGTGCTTTCCCGCGACGTAAGAGAGGGATCCGGGGTCTTCACCAACGAGCAACGTGCCGAGTCCCGGCACGACGCCACGCGCGCGCAGAGCCGCAATGCGCGAGGCAAGCTCGTGCTTGACGGCGGTCGCAGTCGCGACCCCGTCGAGGGTGATGGCTGTCATTTGTTGCTCCTTACGATCAGGCGGGTTGAGTAGCGGCAAAGCCGCGTATCGAAACCGGCCGGGGGTTTCGATACGCGCGTTCCGCGCTACTCAACCGGCCTACACGCGTTCCGCGTTACTCAACCGGCCCTAGGCCCAAGTACCAGGCGACGTGAGACCCGGGTACAGCGGGTAGCCGTCGGTCAACTTGAGCACTCGTGTGCGCAGAGCCGCGACATCCGGAGCCGGCTTGAGGGCCGTAGCGATGATGTCGGCGACCTCCGTGAACTCGGTGTCGCCGAACCCGCGAGTCGCGAGCGCGGGCGTACCGATGCGCACGCCAGAGGGTGTCATGGGCGGACGTGGGTCGAACGGCACAGCGTTGCGGTTGACCGTGATGCCTGCCGAATGCAGCACGTCTTCGGCGTCTTGACCGTGG
>JANNCX010000119.1:0-1527 GCA_031387145.1 Salinibacterium sp. | reverse complement strand
TCACCCGTGAGGTAGTCGAGAAAGTCGATCGCGGTAAGACTCGAGGCCAGTTCCTGGCCGTACGCCCCGATGTTCTGGATGGGGGCCGCTCCCGACGATCCAGGAATACCGCTCAGCGCCTCGATCCCACTGAATCCGTGGTCGAGCGTGTAGCCGACGGCGGCATCCCACGGCTCACCGGCTTGAATTCGTAGACGGATGCCCGGCGCATCCACTCGCTCAATGCCACGAGTTGCGACGTGGATGACGGTGCCGTCGAAACCCTCGTCCGCGATGACGACGTTGGATCCCCCGCCGAGCACGAACCACTCGTCGCCCGTGCTCCATGCCGCGAGCGAGCTCTCAACGAGTTCGGCCTCGGTCGTAGTTGTGATGAGCTCGCGCGCGGGGCCACCCACGCCGATCGTCGTCAATTGCGAGAGCTGCATCAGTTGAACGTGACGCGAACCTGCGCCTTGCCGAGAACCGTTTCGCCCCCGAATGTGACCGTGAGGTCGATCCGTGCGGCGCCATCTTCGACTGCGCCAACCTTCGCCACGACAGTGACGGTCGCGCCCTCGGCCGGGTCGACGAGCACGGGGCGCGTGAAGCGCACTTGGAAGTCGCTCACCCAACCGCTGTCACCGAGCCAGTCGACGACGGGCTGCACGGCGAGGCCCATCGTGAGCATGCCGTGGGCGAGCACTCCGGGGAGGCCGACGGATTGCGCGATGTCGTCGCGGTAGTGGATCGAGTTGAAGTCGCCCGAGGCGCCCGCGTAGCGCACGAGCGAATCGCGCGTGAGGTGGAAGGTCTTCTCGGCGATGATCTCGCCAAGGTTGATTGAGCTTGCACCCTCGCTGATTGAGCTTGTCGAAATCTGGCCGCTCATTCGTCGCCCCTCACTACGAGCGTCGAAATCGCCGTGACGACGTGATCGCCGCTCGGGTCGACGATCGTGGATTCCGCCGTGACCATCGAGTGGCCGCCGAGCGACTTGATGCTCGTGACCGCGAGAGTCGCGGTGAGTTCGTCGCCCGCGACGATGGGGCGCGAATAGCTGAAGCGCTGGTCACCGTGAACCACTCGCGTGAAGTCGATACCGCCATCGGGCTCGGCGAGCAATTGCGCGAGCGTCGCTTCTTGCACCACGACGGCGAATGTCGGTGGCGCGACGACGTCGGAATAGCCCGCAGCGGATGCCGCTTCGACCGAGTAATTGAGTGGGCTCGAGGCGAAGACGGCGCGAGCAAACTCGCGCACCTTCTCTCGACCGACGAGATAGGGGACTGTGGGCGCAAATGCTCGCCCTACGAGTTCGGGGTTCACTGACACGAGAGCCAGCTTAACGGTGAAGCCCCGCCTGACTTCATAGTCGGCGGGGCTTCAGAATCTTTTAGGTGCGGTGCCTTACTGGCAGCTGTCGCACTGCAGAAGATCCATTGGGTCGACGGGAACTGCGTAACCGCCAACGTTGTCGTTGTCGTTGTCCATTCGAACCTCCTCAAGTCTTCTTAGGTATTTCCCGACTATCTGCCGGAGGACTCC
>JANNCX010000072.1:0-19368 GCA_031387145.1 Salinibacterium sp. | reverse complement strand
TGGGCGTAGTCCTGATAGGGATCTGAGTCAACGGGTGCTGGCCTTGCCATGCAATCATTTAAGCAGATGGATCTCGACGCCTATTCCGCCGCACACCGCGAAGAGTGGGATCGCCTTGCCCGGCTCGGCTCGCAGCGACACTTCTCGGGGGTCGAGGCCGACGAGCTGATCGATCGGTACCAGTCGGGCGCAAGCCACCTGTCGGCGATCAAGACGACGGCCGGCGAGTCTGTGCAGGGCGATCGCTTGTCGCTGTGGCTCAGTCGAGCCCGATTGCGGTTCACGGGCGCATCCGCAAATGTGCTCAGTCAATTGCCGCGCTTCTTCGCTGCGCAACTACCCGCGGCTCTCTACCGGATTCGATGGCTGTGCCTCGCGCTCACGGCCGCGACGTTCCTGATTGCGTTTCTCTACGCGTGGTGGGCGACGGCCAACCCCGCGGTGCTCGCGAGCCTCGGCTCGACCGCCGAACTCGAAAGCTACGCGAAGGAAGACTTCGTCAACTACTACTCCGAGTATTCGGGGGGCGCGTTCACGGGTTTTGTCTGGACTAACAACGCGTGGCTCGCCGCGCAGTGCATCGCGTTTGGAATCTTCGGCGTGTACTCGCCGTACTTGCTGTTCACAAACGCTCAGAGCCTCGGTCTCACGGCCGCGATCATGAATGAATTCGATCGGCTCGATGTCTTCTTTCTCTACATCGCCCCGCATGGTCAACTCGAGCTCTATGCAATCTTCGTTGCGGGTGCCGCGGGCA
Organism: Salinibacterium sp.; assembly: GCA_031387145.1. Taxonomy (GTDB): domain Bacteria; phylum Actinomycetota; class Actinomycetes; order Actinomycetales; family Microbacteriaceae; genus Rhodoglobus. The sequence continues at coordinate 18,611 of JANNCX010000072.1, read as the reverse complement.
TGCGCATCTTCTGGGCCTGGATCGCGCCCGGTCAGCGCTCGAGGGCGCAAGCGCTCGCGCAAGAGGGCCGCGCGATGTTCACGGTCGTCATCGGGCTCATTCTCGCCCTGCTTGTCTCGGGGCTCATCGAGGGGTTCATTACGCGCCAAGATTGGCCTTGGGTCATCAAGATCGGTATCGGTACGGTTGCGCTCGGGTCGTTCCTGTTCTACCAATGGGGCGTCGGGCGTCGCGCCGCACGCTCCGGTGAGACGGGGGACCTCGACGAGTTCGAGGCCGGTGCGCGGCAACTCGTAGCGGGTTAACGGCAGGATGCCCGCGGCGCTGGCCACGGGCATCCGCTGAACTGCGAGCTCTACTTCTTGTCGAAGAGCAGTTTGTACGTGTAGCCCGCGATGAGCGCGCCCACGATGGGAGCCACGATAAACACCCACACCTGGCCGAGCGCGTCGGGTCCACCGTAGATTGCAGACGCGATGGATCGCGCGGGGTTGACGGATGCGCCGCTCACGGGAATCGCGATCAAGTGGATGACCGTGAGGGTGAGGCCAATCGCGAGAGGCGCGAAGCCGCTCGTCGCGCGACGGTCGGTAACGCCGAGGATGACGTAGAGGAAAACGGCCGTGAGAACGACCTCCGTGATGATGACGGCCACGAGGCCGAAGCCCGCGGGAGAGTGGTCACCGAATCCGTTGGACGCGAAGCCTGCCGCAGCAGCGTCGGCGAGGAATCCGGCTGGTCCCGTCGCCGCGATGGCGTAGATGATCGTCGCGCCGAGTGCGCCACCCACGAGTTGAGCGAGCACGTAGTAGGGCACGTCTTTCCACGAGAAGCGGCCGGAAGCAGCTGCACCGAGCGTCACCGCTGGATTGAAGTGGCCGCCCGAGATGTGACCGACCGAGTATGCGCCCGCAATGACTGCGAGGCCCACGGCGAGTGCGATTCCGAGGTAGCCCACGTTTGAGCCCGCGAACAATGCAGTGCCGAGAACGGCGCCGACGAGAAGAGCGGTGCCGAACATTTCGGCGGCCACTCGCTGGGGTAGCGAAGCGCCGGTGTCGACATTGACATCGGAGTTAGTGACGGTTTTTGCCACGATTGTCCCTTTCCTTTTTTGGATACGAATCTTTTAGCTACGAACGGTTCGAGCTTAAAGCCTGCCTGCCGCTTTCAAGGCGATATAGCGGTCGGCGAGTGCGGGCGGCAGATCCTGCGGTGCCCCCGTCACGACTTCGCCGCCCAGCTGGCGGATGGCGGCGGCGACTCGTGCTTGATCGAGCAGTGCGCGCTCCGCGGCCGCGGCTCGATAGACGGAATCGCGCGACGTGCGGTCGAGCGTGGCATCCAGAACCGTGGGGTCGATGACGGATGACACGACCACCATGTGTTTGCGGGCGAGTTGCGGTAGCACCGACAAGAGCCCCCGCGAAGCACCGGGCGCATCGATCGTGGTCGCGAGCACGACGAGGGCCCGGTGCGCCGTCACGGATCGTACGAGACCAGGAACCGCCGACCAGTCCATCTCGATAAGCTCCGGATCGACGGGCGCCATGCTCGAGACCATGCGCGACAGCAACTCTGCGCCCGTCGCGCCTTGAACGCGAGCCCGCACTCGGCGGTCGAAAATCACGAGGTCGACGCGGTCTCCCGCATTCGACGCGAGAGCCGCGAGCAAGAGAGCCGATTCGAATGCCGTGTCGATGCGCGGTTCATTGTCAATTCGTGCGGCAGACGTGCGACCGCTGTCGATGATGATGACGACTCTGCGGTCGCGCTCCGGGCGCCACGTGCGCACGACCAAATCGCTTCGCCTCGCGGTTGCACGCCAATCAATCGAGCGAACATCGTCGCCGCGCACGTAGTCCCGCAAGCTGTCAAATTCGGTACCGGGGCCGCGCACCATGACGCTCGTCGCTCCATCGAGTTCGCGCAACCGCGCGAGTCTCGACGGCAAGTGCTTGCGCGAATTGAACGGCGGCAGCACCGTGATCGCGCCGGGTACCGCGATGGTGGCTTGGCGCGCCCACAAGCGCAATGGTCCGAACGACCGGATCGTCACGTGACTCGCTCGGCGCTCCCCGCGTCGAAACGGCGTGAGCGTCATCGTGATCGCGCGCCGCTCGTGAGCGGGCACCGTGAGAGCAGTCACGCGCGGTGTCGCCCGAACCGAAGGCTGCCACCCGTCACGGATGACCCCGCGCACGCTGCGCGAGCCGTTGTTCGTGACGAACAGGGTGGATTGCACGGCCTCCCCAAGACGCACCCGATTGGGTAGCTCTCGGCTCAACCCGACGCGCCGAGGTGACCCGGCGATCGCAACATCCACTGATCCAAGCACGACGACGAAGAGTAGCCACAGCCAGAACACGGCGGGCTCGCCCGTCGCCACGAGCGGCACAACGCCGAGCGCGACGAGGGCGACGAACCAACCGGAGACGGCCATTAGTGCGGCATCAAATCGGTACTTGGACTTGCTGCAGAATCGCTCGCAAGATCGCGTCGGCAGACACGCCCTCGAGTTCGGCTTCTGGTCGCAGCTGGATGCGGTGGCGCATGACGGGGAGCACCATGGCTTGCACGTGGTCGGGAGTGATCGCGTCGAAGCCGTTGAGCCACGCCCACGCTTTAGAGGCCGCAAGCAGAGCGGTCGACCCACGCGGGCTCACTCCGAGCTTGACGGAGGGACTCTGTCTCGTGGCTCGAGCCAGATCGACCGCGTAGCCAATGACGTCGGCCGACGCTCCGACCTTCGCGACGGACGCTTGAGCTGCGGCGATGTGCTTCGCATCGAGCACGGGCGTCACGCCCGCTGCGACGAGATCGCGCGGGTTGAAGCCAGCCGCGTGACGCGTGAGGATGTCTACCTCATTCTCCCGCTCGGGCAGATCGAGTACGAGCTTGAGCAAGAACCGGTCGAGCTGGGCTTCAGGCAACGAATACGTGCCTTCGTACTCGATGGGGTTCATCGTCGCGGCGACCATGAACGGTACGGGTAGTTTGCGAGTCGTGCCGTCGACAGAAACCTGTCGCTCTTCCATTGCCTCGAGCAGCGCGGATTGCGTCTTGGGCGGTGTGCGGTTGATCTCGTCTGCGAGCAGGATGTTCGTGAATACTGGCCCCGCGCGAAACTCGAACTCACCGGCTTTCGCGTCGTACACGAGAGAGCCCGTGACGTCACCCGGCATGAGGTCGGGGGTGAATTGCACTCGCTTGGTCTCGAGCTTGAGCGCGTGGCTCAGGGTGCGCACGAGGAGCGTCTTCGCGACGCCAGGAACGCCCTCGAGCAGTACGTGTCCGCCCGCGAGGAGCGCGATCGTAAGGCCCGTGACGGCAGCGTCTTGGCCCACGACGGCCTTGCCAATCTCGGTGCGCAGCTGTGCAAAGGATTGCCTCAATTGAGCGTCAGTCATGTGTCGATTCTTCCGTATCTTGGGGTCAGGGTTTGGTCAATCGTGCGACGTCACGTTCGAGCGTGAGCAGGGCATCCGAATACGCGACGAGATCGCGATCGGATTGTGGCTCGGCGTCGACGAGGAGTCTGCGGATGTCGGCGGGCTGCGCACTCGTGATGCTCGCGACCGCGGCGATTACGTCATCGACCGACGCGATGCGCGGCAAGCCACACGCGGCTCCAAGGCGTTGGAGAGAACCGATTCGCAGCGAATCCAAGGCCCGCAACCTCGATGATGACCGCTCGTAGAGCCGAGCGCGGCCGAGCATCGTTTCGCTCGATCGCACGGTCACGGGCAGATTTTCGATCACGAGCGGACCGAGTCGGCGCCCGCGCCAAATCGCGGCAACGATGAACGTGATTACGAGCAGGCTGAGCACGGGCGTCACCCACGCGGGTGTGAGTTCGCCGATCGTCTCCGGGCCAGTGCTCTCGAGGTCACCGAAGGTCGGCACGTACCACACGAGAGTCTCGGTCTCGCCGAGGAGCCCGAGAGCGAACGCGGCGTTTCCGTCGCGAATGATGAGTTCGTTCGTGAGGGCGCCCGTCGCGCCGAGGATCGTGAGCGCGTCGGAACCGCGCCGCAGCTCAATGAGCGAAAAGACGTCGTCCCCGCTGCCGAGGCACGCAATCACGCCTGACGCGTCATCAACTACCCGGTAGCCCGAGCCGGCACCAGAAACGGTCTCGGCTCGCTCCACTGTCGGCACAGTGCAATCCGCCTCGAGCAACTCGTCGACGAATCCGGCTTGCGCCACTTCGGGTGCTACCGCGCGCAACTCGCTGAATGTGGCATCCGCTAAGACGACGTGCTGGGCCAATCCGATCGCTTGCTCAAGCTTCGAGTCCGTCAGATAGAGCCCGTCGTCGTGAATAAAGAGGGTCGCGTTGCTTGCGTCGTCGATTGCACGCTCGGTTTCGTCGAGAGTGGATGTTAATACCACCGTCACTCCCTGATTCCTCAGCACTTCGACGAGCGCCTTCGCGCCGTTCGGCGCTGGACTTGTGGGATCGAGGCGAGTGCCCGAGTTCGCCGCGCCGATCGCCGCGAACGTGGTGAGCGCGATGATGAGTGCGAAGAGGGCCGTGACGAGCCAAAACAACGATCGGCGCAAGACGATGGCGACTTTCGGCGTCAGGACTGCTTGATCGCTCATGCGCGCGCTGTCTCGAGGAGCGGCCGGGCCGATCGAAGATCGGCTTCGAGCCTGGCGATGACGGCAAAGCCCTCGGCGGTTGCGGTGCGGTCGAGGTAGCGCACGTCGTCGAACGCGACGGCGGCCGCGGCGAGCTTTGCGGCCGAGGGTGGGAATGCGGCGCTCGCGCTCGCGGCGAAGCCCCGCGCGGTTGTGCCGGGGGTCCTGGACACGATCGTTCGCTCGGCGAGCCCGCGCGCGATTGCTCTGAACATTTCGGCGACGGCCGCCGTGTAGTCACCGCGAGCGGCGGCCGCTTCGGCGTCTTGCCGCATGCGAGCGGATGTGCGGGCGTCGTCGTCACCGAAGAGCGCACCTATGACCGCGCTTCGGCGATTGAGCCGCGGAACGCCAAAGATGAGAAACGCGACGATGATTCCCACGACGATGAGGCCGACAATGACCGCGAGGCCCAGCGCTGGAGGCCCTTGAGCCTGGCCGAACTGGAGGGACGCGAACCAATCGGCGATGCTCTTAGCAATGCGGTCGAAGAGGGTCGGCTGAGCCGCTTGATAAACGGGTTTCGACAGCTCTTCGATGAGCCACTCGGTCGCTTCGTCTGGCTCGGGATCGACGGGGATCTCGATCGAAATCACGATGCGGTCGCGCGCGCGAGGTAGGGATCCGGCACGCTCGAATCACCCGAGTTTCGCGCTTCGACGAATCGAGTGAGTTCTAGATCGAGGCCTTCTTTGCGCATCCGAAGATCGATGTAGATGAGTCCTGTCGTTGCGGTTTGCACAACCGCCGCGATCGCGCCGAACACGAGAGCGATGACGACCGAGAAGACTGAGACAACAATCAAGACGACGGTGGCCCCCGACTCCTCGCCGTTGGGATTGACGAGAAAGCCCCCAAAACTCGCAAGAATCGAGAGCGGCGTCGAGACGATGCTCGCCGCGACCTGCACGATGACGGCAACGAGCAATTGAATTCCGAGGGTCTTCCAGAAGAACCCCATCGTGAGGGACCATGCTCTCGGAATTGCTTGCCGCAACGGCAGCCGCTCGAGCATGAGAACGCTCGGTACGAGCGCGAGTCGTGTCGATAACCAGAAGGCGACTACGACCGCGCCGAGCCCCGCGGCAATCGCCAGCAGCACGCCAGCGACAACGCCAGCCGTGCCTCCGAAACCGATGATGAGGCCGATGAGCAGCGACACGGCTCCGATCGCGACAACAACGGCCGTCGTGATGATGAGAGTCCACCCGATGAGAGCGCCGATGCGACCCTTCGCGGCTCGCCACAAGCCACCAAGTTTGAGTTTTTCGCCGACGGTTCCGCGCGCGACTTCGAGCACGACGACGCCTTGCAATACGGCTCCCAAGACGATCGAGAGCACGAGCGGAACGAACGCCGCCAGAATCATGATCGCGACAGTGCCGGCTTCGATCGTCTCCGCATCAACGCCCGGCGCACTAGCAGCTACTCGGGATACCGCAAAGAACGTGATGACGCCGATGACGAGGAAGGTGAATACTGAAATGAGCCCCGTGAGCAGGAGTGAGAATCCGAACATCGGTCGCGGATTGCGCCGCAAGACCTGAAACGAGGCGCTGAGCATCGTGCCGAGGGTGAGCGGTCGAAGTGGGATGAGTCCGGGCTTCGGCGGTGGGGTCCATCCCGCGGGCGATTGCCCGGGCGTCGTCGGATTGGCAGTGCCCGGCGCGCCAGAGGGCGCGGAAAAGGGCGATGCAGCAGTGCCGGCGGCCGAATCAACCGGTGCCTGCCAAGGGGAGTTGTCAGTCACGAATTACCTCTCCGCCCGTAGGCTCGCCCTCGAACGGGCAATCAGTCGCACTCATGCTTTCACACTCGACTACTCTTGTGCGAAAGCTCCGACACCCAGTTCGATGTACTTTTTTCAGTGAGTTGAGGGCAAGTGAACGCGCGAATTCTGGTAGTAGACGACGACACCGCCCTTGCGGAGATGATCGGCATCGTCTTGCGGACGGAAGGCTTCGATCCGCATTTCTGCGGCGACGGCACCGGCGCTCTCGCGGCCTTCCGGTCGACGAAGCCCGACCTCGTACTGCTCGATCTCATGCTGCCCGGAATCAACGGAATTGACGTGTGCGCGAGCATCCGCGAAGAATCGGGCACGCCCATCATCATGCTCACGGCGAAGAGCGACACGGCCGACGTCGTCAAGGGCCTCGAGAGCGGCGCAGACGACTACGTCGTCAAGCCGTTCAATCCCAAGGAACTCGTCGCACGAATTCGCACGCGCCTTCGCCCGGCAACCGAATCCATGACGGGCACGTTGCACGTTGGTGATTTGGAAGTGGATGTCGCGGGCCACGAGGTAAAGCGCGGCGACACGAAGATCAACCTCACGCCCCTCGAGTTCGAACTTTTGCTCGCACTCGCGCTCAAGCCGCAGCAAGTGTTCACTCGCGAAATGCTGCTCGAGCAAGTGTGGGGCTACCACTACAAGGCAGACACCCGTCTCGTGAATGTGCACGTGCAGCGTCTTCGCGCGAAGGTCGAAGAGGATCCCGACAACCCCAGGATCGTAATGACGGTGCGCGGGGTCGGCTATCGCGCAGGCGCCACTAGCTAGATAGATGCGCTATTTCGAGTGGCGCGCGTGGGTCGCGAGGCTCGCGCACCTGTGGCGATCGTCGCTGCAAGTGCGCACGGTCGCGATCGCTGTCGTGCTCTCGTCGATCGCCGTGTTCATTATCGGTGGATACATGTCGTTTAGCGTCGGGACCAACTTGTTCGATGCACGCCGCGCTCAATTGACGAGCACGTCAGAAAACGCGACGCTCGCGGGCCAGCGCATTTTCGACGAAGCCGCGGAGCAACTCGGCACGGAAGATCTCGAGCTGACCATGCAATCGGCGGCCGACGCGATCGCAAGCACGGCCTCGACGACGGAAGGCACTCAATTCGCGATCCTGCGCAGCTCGAACGAGACGGGCCAAGGTAACCCTCAAGACATCACGTCGCGCGACCTCGAAGTCGACACTCTCATCACCGACGAGTTGCGTGCGGCGGTTGAGGGCTCGGCGGAGAAGCGCACGCACTGGCAATCGATCGGACTCGCGCAAGACGACGGTTCGGTCTTGCCGGGGCTCGTCGTTGGGTCGACTCTCGACATTCGCGGATCCCAGTACGGGCTCTACCTGATCTACAACATTCTCGATGCGCAAGCGACGCTCGGGTTCGTGCAGCAGACGCTCATCATCGGCCTACTCGCGCTCATCGTGCTCATCGGTGCCGTGACGTACATCGTCGTTCGACTCGTAGTAGGACCCGTTCAACTCGCGGCCGAAACGAGTGAAAAGCTCGCGGCGGGGCAACTCGAGGTGCGCATCCCCGTCAAGGGCGAAGACGTCATCGCGACGCTCGCTCGCTCGTTCAACGGAATGGCCGCGAGCATGCAAAATCAGATCACGCGCCTCGCGGCTCTCTCTCGAGTGCAACAGCGATTCGTGTCGGACGTGTCACACGAGCTGCGCACTCCGCTCACGACGATCCGGCTCGCTGGCGACGTCTTGTACGACCAGCGCGGCACGTTCCCACCCGCGACCGCTAGGACCGCCGAGCTTCTCCACACTCAAGTCGAGCGGTTCGAATTGCTCCTCGCCGATCTGCTCGAAATGAGCCGCTATGACGCGGGAGCGGCCGATATGGAGACGGAACCCACGAACCTCGTGCGGCTCGTGGAAGACGCGATCGACAGTGTCGCGTCCCTCGCGGAGTCGAAGGGCTCGGACGTGCGACTCGTCGCGCCGGGCGGCTACTTCGAGGCCGAGGTCGACAGTCGGCGCATCCGTCGGATCCTGCACAACCTGCTCGGAAACGCGATCGACCACGGCGAGGGCAAGCCCATCGTCGTGTGGGTCGACAGCGACACCGACGCCGTCGCGATTGCCGTGCGCGATTACGGAGTCGGCATGACGGCTGCCGCGATGGAGCGCGTCTTCGACCGGTTCTGGCGAGCCGACCCGTCGCGCCAACGCGTCACGGGAGGAACGGGACTCGGGCTCGCGATCTCGCTTGAAGACGCCGCCCTGCACGGTGGCTGGCTCGAAGTGTGGTCTGCAGAGGGCGCAGGTTCGTGTTTCCGCTTGACGCTGCCTCGAGTGCGCGGGGCTGAGTTGCGGTCATCGCCGCTCGAACTTCCGCCCGACGACCAGCCCGAAATCGAGGTGCTCGATGCGTAGAGCACTCGTCATATTCGTGGCCGTGACGCTCGCGCTCACGGGGTGCGTGGGCATTCCGACCTCGGGAGGGGTGCAAACAGGGCCGCTCATGGACGACCAACTCGACCCCGAGTTCAGCGTGTTGCCTTCGGGACCCGTGCCTGGATCGAGTCAAGAGGAGATTCTCGAAGACTTCATGTTTGCGCTGAGTGGTCCGCAAAACGACTACGCGACCGCGCGGCAGTTTCTCACCAACTCACTCGCGGTCGAGTGGGACCCCGACGCTAGTGCGATCATTCGCACGGGCATCCCGTCGACGACACCGGGACCCGTCACAAACACGCTCTCGTACACCGTGACGAGCCGCGCTCAAGTAGACGAAGACGGCTTGTATCGCGAGACCGAGGCAGCGTCGCAAACTCTCGACTTCACCTTTGAGCAGCAAGACGGCGAGTGGCGAATCAGCGCTGCGCCCGACGGCATCGTCTTGTCGCAACCGAGCTTCAACGTCGTGTTTACCGAGCGAGCGTTGTTCTTCTTCGACCCGAGCTACGGCTATCTCGTGCCAGACGTGCGGTGGTTCCCCTCGCGGTCGACCGTGCCGGTGCGAATCGTGAGTGCGTTGCTCGCGGGCCCCGCGAGTTGGCTCCAGCAAGGCGTAGTCGTGAGCGCTTTTCCGACGGCGACGACCCTCGAAACCGCTCGCGTCGAGTCGGGAACTGCGACGGTCGAGCTCAGTGGCGAGGCTCTCTCGTCGAGCCAGCAAGAACGCGACCGCATGAGGCAACAGCTTGCTGCGACGCTTGACGTCGCGGCGGTCATCATGACGGTCGGCGGAATCGAGCTTGCGGTTCCGGATGCGAGTACCGACGCACTCACGAACCCTACCGTCGAGGGCGCCGTGCTCATCGGTACGGGTACCGAGTTCGGTTTCGACACGGGCGATGGAATCTCGCAGATCGATGGCTTGAGCGAGAAGGTCGTCGAGGCGGGTGCGACGGGCGCGACGCTCGCGTCTGACAACAAGCAGACGGTGACGTTCCTCGCGCCCGCTGGCGTCTTGCTCGCTCGCGTGAGCGGCAACGAGTCGATCGTGCTCGACGGCCGGCCGGGACTCATCACACCGTCGATTGACCCGTTCAGATTTGTCTGGTCGGTTCAAGGCAGCAGTGCAGCGTCGCTCACGACGTTCGAGGTCGATGGCACCGAGCACTCCGTGCAATCCGCGTTGCCCGCGGACGCTCGAATCGTGTCAATGGACGTCTCGAGAGACGGAGCCCGCTTGCTCATGTTCTTGTCAACGAGCGTCGGCCCCAAGCTCATCGTCGCGGGGATCATCCGTCAACAAGCTACGAACGTGCCGACAAGTCTCGGCGAGTTCTTTGAGCTACCGGGTGTGAACGGCTCGCCGGTGGATGCCACATGGGTCGACGACCGAACGGTCGCCGCGCTCACTCGCAGTAGTGACGTGTCGCCCGTGACGATCATCGAAGTTGGTGGCCCGAGTACTCCGCTCGGCCAATTGCCCGATGCGACGGCGATCGCGGGCGGGAACAACGGCACCGCTGGCTTGAGGGTTCTTCGCTCGGGCGGCGAGGTCTGGCGCACGCAAGGCGGCGGTTGGGTGAGTACGGGCGTGACCGCCTCCTTCATCGCGACGAAGCAATAGCGTTCTCCACCGTTCGTCCCGCCTCGCCCAGACCTGCGCTCCGCTCCTGCAATCGTCGGGGGGTGTTCACAGCCGCTATTCGAAACGCCCTCCGAGACGCATGGGCGCTCCTCGCGCCTGTCGATTGCGCGGGCTGTGAGTCGCCCGACAGGGCGTTGTGCGGCTCGTGCCGTCGCGCGCTCGTCGCCGACGTCACGGCACGGCAGGGGCCAGTCGGCGTGCGCGTGCACACGGCGCTTCGCTACGAGGGGGTTGTGCGACGCGTCATCCTGCAACTCAAGGAACAGGGCCGAACGGATGCCGCTGCCGCCCTCAGCGCGCCCCTCGCCGCCGCGATCGCGGCGGCCCTCGATGCGGCTCCTGCCGCGGCGCTCGTGCCCATTCCCTCGAGTCGCGCCGCGTACCGCCGCCGAGGGTACGACCCCGTGACACTGCTCTTGCGCTCGAGCGGCTTGCGCCCAGAACGGCTGCTTGCGCGGGGCAGGCGCACGGGCATCCAGAAGGCGCTCGGGGTCGAAGAGCGAGCAGCAAACCTGCGTGGGGCGTTCGTCGCAGTGCGGAACCTGAGGGGTCGGCGGGTGATCCTCGTGGACGATGTGCTGACGTCTGGGGCGACGCTCGCAGAGGCGACGCGAGCCGTTCGAGCGGCCGGAGGAGAGGTTTGCGGAGCCGCGACTCTCGCTTACACGCCTCGGTTGTGGCCGATTCGTGACATTGCCAGCATCGAGGACTACGGTAAGTGAAAAGGCGCGGAATGATCGCCTGGTGAACCCGGCGGCAGCGCTTGACAAGGCTGGGAGGTCGCCGTGGAAATCACCATCACCGGACGCAACTTGGGAGTTACGGACCGATTCCGCGAATACGCAACCGAGAAGGCCGAGAAGGTTCAGCATCTTGCAGAACGGGCAATTGCGTTCGAAGTGAAGGTCAGTCGCCACCACGAAACTCGGGGGTCGAGCGGTAGCGATCGCGTCGAGTTGACACTCATCGGCCCTGGCCCACTCGTGCGTGCTGAGTCGGCAGGATCCGACAAGTACGTCGCTTTCGATCTCGCGATGGCAAAGATCATGGAGCGCATCCGTCAGTCTAAGGACCGCAACAAGGTTCACCGTGGCCAGCACCGCCCCGTGTCGTTGCGTGAGGCATCGGCAGACGGGTTCAGCGTCGTTGACATCACGCCCGTGACCCCTGATTTGCTAGAGAAGGTTTCGACGGGGTCGATCCCCATCCAGGAAGCGGATGTACCGGAAGAGAACTACACACCGGTCGTAATTCGGCGCAAGGTCTTCCCGACGTCGCACATGTCGGTCGAGGACGCGCTCGACCACATGGAACTCGTCGGTCACGACTTCTTCTTGTTTATCGACAGCCAGACCGACCGGCCAAGCGTCGTCTATCGCCGCAAGGGGTGGGACTACGGAGTCATCGGACTAGAGGATGAATCCGCCAACGCCCCGGCCCGAAAGGGAAGCAGGCGCACGGCCGCGCGGGCGTAGGCGCAGTTCTTTCCAGCTACCTGTTGGTACGATTACGACTTGGTAACACGCGCGCTCCCGCGCGCGAACTAAGGAGTAATCGGTGGCCAACGTTCTTGAGCGCGCGCTTCGCGTAGGTGAAGGTCGACTTCTGCGTCGACTCAAGCATTATGCAGATTCGGTCAATCATCTCGAGGAAGACTTCGGGCAATTGACCGACGACGACCTCAAGAGCGAGACGGCCGAGTTGCGCGAGCGTTTCGCCAACGGCGAGTCCCTCGATGACATGTTGCCCGAGGCTTTTGCCGCTGTTCGCGAGGCCGCCGTGCGCACGCTCGGCATGCGCCACTTCGACGTGCAGCTCATGGGGGGCGCGGCCCTCCACATGGGCAACATCGCCGAAATGAAGACGGGAGAGGGCAAGACCCTCGTCGCGACTCTCGCGGCCTACCTCAATGCGATCGCGGGCCAGGGTGTTCACGTCATTACGGTCAACGATTACCTCGCGAGCTATCAGTCAGAGCTCATGGGTCGCGTCTTCCGCGCGCTCGGAATGACGACGGGAGTCATTCTCTCCGGTCAGTCTCCTGCAGAGCGCCGTGAACAATATGCGTGCGACATCACGTACGGCACGAACAACGAGTTCGGCTTCGACTACTTGCGCGACAACATGGCGTGGCAAGCGATCGACATGGTGCAGCGCGGTCACTACTACGCGATCGTCGATGAGGTCGACTCGATCCTCATCGATGAAGCGCGCACACCGCTCATTATCTCTGGACCGGCTTCGGGTGAAGCGAACCGGTGGTTCACCGAATTCGCGGGCCTCGCCACCAAGCTCATCCCCGACGTCGACTTCGAGGTCGACGAGAAGAAGCGCACCGTCGGTGTGCTCGAACCGGGAATCGAAAAGGTCGAGGACTACCTCGGTATCGACAACCTCTACGAGTCGGCGAACACTCCACTCATCTCGTTCCTCAACAACTCGCTCAAGGCACGCGCTCTCTTCAAGAAAGACAAGGACTACGTCGTCATGAACGGCGAAGTGCTGATTGTCGACGAGCACACGGGTCGCATCCTTCAGGGACGTCGGTACAACGAAGGCATCCACCAGGCGATCGAGGCCAAAGAAGGCGTCACGGTTAAGGCCGAGAACCAGACACTCGCGACCGTCACGCTTCAGAACTATTTCCGCCTCTACAAGAAGCTCTCGGGTATGACAGGTACGGCAGAAACCGAGGCCGCTGAATTCATGGCGACGTACAAGCTCGGTGTCGTCGCGATCCCTACCAACAAGCCCATGTTGCGCAAGGACCAGTCCGACCTCGTCTACAAGAACGAGCAAGCCAAGTTCGGGCAAGTCGTCGAAGACATCGTGCGCCGCCACGCTGCGGGTCAGCCCGTGCTTGTCGGAACCACGAGCGTCGAGAAGAGCGAATTACTCTCGAAGATGCTCGCCAAGAAGGGTGTGAAGCACGAAGTGCTCAACGCCAAGAACCACGCGCGCGAAGCCGCGATTGTCGCGCAAGCGGGTCGCCTCAATGCCGTCACGGTCGCGACGAACATGGCCGGTCGCGGCACGGACGTCATGCTCGGCGGCAACGCGGAGTTTCTCGCGGTCGCACAAATGAACGCTCGCGGGCTGAGTCCCATCGAGACCCCCGACGAATACGAAACCGCGTGGGATGCCGTGTACGACGCAGTCAAGGCCGAAGTGCAAGTCGAAGCCGACAAGGTCGTCGACGTCGGGGGCCTTTATGTGCTCGGAACCGAGCGCCACGAGTCTCGCCGAATCGACAACCAGTTGCGCGGTCGCTCCGGCCGCCAGGGCGACCCCGGCGAGAGCCGCTTCTACTTGTCGTTGCAGGATGACCTCATGCGCCTGTTCAATAGCGGCGCAGCCGAGGCACTCATGGGGCGTGGCAATGTGCCCGATGACCTCGCTATCGATTCGAAGATCGTGAGCCGAGCCATCCGCAGCGCTCAAGCTCAAGTCGAGGGGCGCAACGCGGAGATCCGCAAAAACGTGCTCAAGTACGACGATGTGCTCAATCGTCAGCGTGAGGCCATCTACGGCGACCGCCGCCACATTCTCGAGGGCGACGATCTGCACGAGCGCGTCGCGCACTTCCTCGAGGACGTCATCACCGAGGTCGTCGAGGTTCAGACCGCAGAGGGTCACTCAGACGATTGGGACTTCGACGCAATGTGGACCGAGCTCAAGACGCTCTATCCCATCTCGCTCACGGTCGACGAGGTACTCACGGAGGCCGGATCGCGCGGCAAGGTAACGACGTCTTTCTTGACGAAAGAGATTTTGTCGGATGCCCAACTCGCCTACCAGCGTCGCGAGCAGAAGCTTGGCTCACCCGCGATGCGCGAGCTTGAACGTCGAGTCGTGCTTTCGGTCATCGACCGTCGCTGGCGCGACCACCTCTACGAGATGGACTACCTCAAAGACGGCATCGGACTTCGCGCGATGGCTCAGCGCGACCCGCTCGTCGAGTACCAGCGCGAAGGTTTTGCGCTCTACCAGTCGATGATGGGTTCGATCCGCGAAGAGGCCATCGGCTTCTTGTTCAACCTCGAAGTTCAAGTCACGGGCGGGTCTAACGTGGATGCTCGCGGACTCGGCGCTCCGACCGTCGCCGCCGCTCAACTGAGCTACACGGCACCGAGCGAGGATGCGTCGGGCGACGTCGAGGTGCGTAACCAACGCGGCCAGGTTGAGCGTGGCGCGACGGCGCGAGCGCAACAGCAGCAAGCGGCCTTGCGCCCGCAAGCGCCTCAAGCCGCGCCCGCGGCTCGTGGTGCGTTCGGGCAACGCGAGGACGCCGGCCCACAACAGCCCGCACCGCAGAATCGTGCCGAGCGTCGAGCGCAGGAGAAGCGCGGTCGCTAGCGCACGAGTTCGGCGGAGGTCTGACTCGCGAGCTTCTCGTCGAACGTAAACAGTGGCGCGGAGTCCGAGTGCTCGGCCGCGGTAACCAAGTAGCAGTCTTCGAAGCTGAGCCTGGGGTGACTCACGTAGCGGTCGAACGAATCAGCAAGAAGCGCCAGGTTGGATTCGATGTTCGGAAGCGCGAGAAATCCCACAATCACCGTACGTTGCTCGGTTCTCGTGAATTTGTAGTACCTGCCGAGCGCGAAAGTCACCTCGATCGCGGCCGCATCAGCTACGCGGAATTGTCCCGAGTCGACGAGAGCGCGCGCCGAGATGTATTGGTCGCGAACATCGCCGACGAGCAATCGAAGTACGACATTCGTATCGAGCGACCCCGTCACAACCGTGGTTTCCGATTGGTCTGATAAAACTCGTCGACATCCGTGAGCGGATCAACGTGCGCACGTCGAGCAAGCGCGCTCGCGGCGTCGACGATTTCGTCGAGCGTAGGGGAACGACGGATGGTAATTGACTTGCCATCGGCGTCGAGCGTCGCATCGAGTCGATCTCCCGCCGCGAGCCCGAGTGCGTCTCGCATTGCCGCGGGGATCACGAGTTGGCCCTTGCTGCTCAGAGTCACAAATGTCCTCACGTCTTACATTGTACCGAAAGTAAGCCAAACGTCGCGGTTCTCGTCACAACACGTTGATCGCACTTGCGCGCCAGCGGGTATCGAGACCCTCGATTCGCAGCGCGACCGCTCGAGTACGAGCGCGGCCGTGAACGATGACGACGGCTTCGATCACGCCATCGCGCGGGGAGTAGAGCGTCGTCGAGCCGATCGTGAATGTCGGTCGGGTTGACTTCTGACCCTTCGCTTGGCGTGCTCGAGACGACAGGACGACGCGCTTGAGTAGGTGGCGATAGACGTCGTCGGTGACCCAGCGCGCAATTTGTTCGAGTTCGCGAGCGCCCGCGAGAATCTCGATGACGCAGCGGGTGAGGTTTTCGATGAGCGGCTCTGGATTCGGCAGCGCTGAGGTAGAAGTCTTCTGCTGCCCGAAGAATTCATCGGGCACAAATCGCGGTTTGATTACCTTCGAGGGGAGTACCCTCCCGGGCTCGGTTTCTGGCTCGACGGCCGCGCCCCCACGCGTACCTTTCGTTGGAAGTGCCGTTGTCATCTCCACCTCACTCCTCTAGACATCTCTGTCCACCCCCACGGGTACGAATACCTAAGCAGGTTGCCACGCTTCTGTCCACGACAATTATTCAATATGTGGATAACCCGCTCGGTGCACAACGCGCCAGGGGTACCGTCTCGGCATGCGGTGGGACAACCTTTTCAACGATCTCGAGAGTCAACTCGAGCGCGAGCTCAGCGCCGAGGAGCTCGACGTGTCCGCCGAGGAGGAGCGACTTCGGCTCGGGCGGCTCGGGGTGCGCGACAGGCTCGTCGCAATTCACGCCGACGCGGCATCCCGAACCGACTATTCACTCAGGCTCATTCTGCTTTCTGGAGAGCGGATGACCGTGCGCCCCGCGACCTTCGGCAGGGACTGGTTCTCGGCCGACGTGATCGGGGAGTCGTCGCGCGTTTCGACGTGCATCGTGGCGCTGGCCGGCATAGCGGGAATCTCATTCGAGCCGACGGACGTCGCAGCGAGCTTGAGGCCGAGTGGAACGATTGACGGACATCCGTCGCTGTCCGAACGTCTCGGGCTGCCCTTCGTTTTGCGCGATCTGTGCCGCCGTCGCAAGAGCGTCGAAGTCGTGCTTGCGGCATCCACCGTGCGTGGCACGATCGATCGGGTCGGTCGCGATCACATCGATGTCGCGGTGCACGAGAGCGGCACGGCCCGCCGCGGCTCGGCAGTGAGCGAAGTGCGGCTCGTGCCTCTCGCGGCCGTGCTCGCAGTGCGGCTCTAACGCACTCGCGATTCGCCGAACGCGGATTCGGTAAGGTCAGCAAACTCGGATTGGTTCCACAAACTCATGCGCCGAGTTTCTTCGTACATCGCGTCGATGTAGTCCTCGATGACCGAGCGCTCGACGCGCCAGTGACCACTAGTGCCGACTTTGATGGCGGGAAGCTCGCCCGAGCGGATGAGCGCGTAGGTCTGTTTGGGGGAGATGTTAAGCAATTCGGCGGTGTCGGCGAGTGTGAGGAATCGACCGAGGCCTTCGATGGTGGCGTCGTTCATAAATCGATTATGAGTGAGCGGCAAACACCGTGGGGCGGGTGTGGATAACTTTTGCCGTGAATCGGCGGAGTAGCCACGATAGCCGACATGAAGAAGAAGCGAACGTCTGCCGCCGATCCGCGATTGTTCATCGGGGTGCTCCTCGTGCTCGGGTCGGTCGCGGGTGTCTACGCGATCGTCGCGTCGGTCGACGAGACGGTCGACGTGTATTCGGCGGCCTCGTCGCTCGCGCCTGGGGATCTCGTATTTGTGGGTGACCTCGACGTGACACCGGTGCGATTGGATGCTGCAGCCGAGCTCTACCTCGCGCCCGGCAGCATTCCCGCTGAGGGTCTTGTCGTGGGTCGCTCGGTTTTGGCCGGTGAACTCGTGCCGGCATCCGCTGTCGGCGGTTCGGATGGGCTGCGGCTCGCCTCGCTCGTTCTCGATGTCGATGGGCAGCTCGCGGCATCCGTCGGTGCCGGCTCGCTCGTCGACGTGTGGAGCTCGCGCGAGACGCAAGACCAAGGCTTTGGGCCGCCAGCGTCGATCGTGTCGGGAGCGATCGTCGTGAGATTGCTCGAGAGCGAGTCGATCGTCGCGGGCGGCGAGACGACTGCGATCGAACTGCTCGTGCCGCGAATCCGCCTCGCTCGCGTGCTCGATGCAATAGCGCACGGCGACGTGCTCACGGTCATTCCGGCAACCCTGCCGTGACACGAATCGCTTTCGCTGTGACGCCGGCGCTCGAGGCTCGACTTGACCGGGATGCAGTGCGCTACGGCCACGAGGTCGTCGCACGAGCCACGAGTGCTGAGTCGCTGCGGATCGCACTCGCGACCGCGCGGCCCGAGGTCGTGATCGTCGGCGCGGGTGCGTCCTACTTGACGGACGTGCTCCTGGCAGCGTGTGACGCGACGGGAGTTCGGCTCGTCGCACTCGTCGAGACGGATGGTGAACGGAGGCACGCGGCATCCATGGGGCTCTTCGAGACAGTGGATGCCTCGGCCGACTGGCCCACGATTGAGCGTGCCTGCATGGGCGCACGTGCGCCGGCTCGCGTTGTGGCGCCCGAGGTGCGGCGCGGCCAAGTCATCGCGGTATGGGGACCGTCCGGCGCCCCGGGCCGCACAACGATTGCGATCGGAATCGCCGCCGAACTCGCCGCCCTCGGGCACTCGGTCGCGCTCGCGGATTGCGACACTACCGGCGCCTCGATCGCGCCGTGCCTCGGGATGCTCGACGAAGCTCCCGGGTTTGCCGCTGCGTGTCGGCTCGCGGGCTCCGACAGCCTCAATCGCGCCGAGCTCGAGCGTATCGGCGAGCGCTACGAATCACCCGCTGGCGGGTTTTGGGTGCTCACGGGTATCGGTCGTGCGAGTCGCTGGCCCGAGCTCTCGGCAGATCGAGTGCGCGCGACGATCGCGCAGTGTCGCGAGTGGGTCGACTTCACGGTGCTCGACACGGGGTCGAGCCTCGAGAACGACGAAGAGATTTCGAGCGACCTCTTCGCCCCGCGGCGCAACGCCTCGACCATCACGGCTGTGCACGAGGCCGACCACGTGGTCGCGGTCGGCGCGGCTGACACGATTGGGTTGT
>JANNCX010000008.1:0-5212 GCA_031387145.1 Salinibacterium sp. | reverse complement strand
AGTCGAACTCGCCCCGCCGCGGTTCGACCAGAGCCCAACCAAAGATGTTGATGGCGACTAGGCCGATACCGGCCTCGCGCATAAGGGCCACGTCGTCTGGCCACAAAGATTCGGGCCACTGTTCGAAGTTGTAGTCACACCCGAGCACGATCGAGTCACGCTGCCAGCCCTCGGCTGTTGCGCGGACTGTGTGCCGGGTCATCCGTACTCCTCGCTTCATCTACGTTGATGTGCTGCCGCGCCCCGTCGTTCTGCACTTTTCTGTGAACGTGCACAGAAACGCACGACAAAGAAAATTCAGGAGAATCTGGGAACGTTCACAGAATAGGTCGGCTCAACGAACCTGTCAAGCGGCGGCCACAAAGATCTACGTGTCTGTGCACGTGCACACCCCAACGTTTGTGCGGCGATAGCATTACGGGCATGGCGCAACCGATCGACCGTCCGCGGCGCGCGACTATATTTGATGTCGCGGCCGAAGCGAACGTGTCGCGGGGTACGGTATCGCGAGTGCTCAACGGGGAACCCTATGTCTCGGCTACCGCTCGAGTGGCCATCGAGAAGGCGATCGCCAAGGTCGGTTATGTGCGCAACATGGCCGCTCGCAACCTTGTAACTCAGCGCACCCGGGCTATCGCGCTAATTGTGCACGAGCCACACTCAGTCTTTCTGGAAGATCCGAACATCGGCGCCATACTCCTAGGCACTAACGACCGGCTCTCGGAGGCCGAGTACCAATTGGTGTGCCTCATCATCGGTTCTGGCCGTGACAGCGACCGCGTCGCCGACTACCTGCGTGGGGGCTTCGTGGACGGCGCAATTATCGTCTCCGCACGGGAGCACGATCCGATCGCGTTGGCAATCTCAGAGATCGGATTGCCCGCTGTGTTCATCGGGCACCCCGAAGGACAACCCGGGCTGACTTGGGTGGGGATCGACAACCGTACCGCCGCGCGAGACGTCACAACTCGTTTGTTGGCCACAGGACGTCGACGGATCGGGATGATCGCGGCGGCACTTGACCGCGACTCTGGGGCAGATCGGCTCGCTGGGTTTCGGGACGCACTCGGCGAAGCCCTTGATCCAAATTTGGTGGTGGAAGTTCCGCTTTACTCGCGCGCCAGTGGCGTAGTGGGAATGCGGGAACTCTTGAGGCGCGACCCCACCATCGACGGTGTGTTCGCGAGCTCCGACCCCATTGCCGCCGGCGCGATGGACGTACTCAGACAGATGGGTAAGCGCATCCCGGAAGACGTCGGCATCGTCGGCTTTGATGACAGTGACTGGGCTTTGCGGTGCGAGCCGTTGCTATCCACGGTGCGCCAGCCAGCCGACTTGCTGGGACGAAAAGCGGCATCAGTCGTTCTTGACCTCATCGACGGTGTTCAACCGCTGCTGACCGGCACGATTCTGCCCACCGAGATCGTCTGGCGGGCTTCCGCGTAGTCGTGGCGGTGGCAGCGGCGACCAAGGTCGAGCGGTCGCGCGCCGGCGCACGGTAGCTAGGCTGACATGGTGCCAAACGACGAACTGCTTGCCCTTGCCCGTGACATCGCGATCAGGGCAGGCGAGCTCGCTAAGCTGCGTCGATCCGAGGGCGTGTCGGTCGCGGCATCCAAGTCGTCCCCGGTTGATGTCGTGACGGAAGCGGATCGCGAAACCGAAGCGCTCATTCGCGGGCTGCTCGCCGACGCTCGACCCAACGACGGATTCTTCGGCGAAGAGAGCGGCGCAGAGCGCGGCTCGAGCGGACTCACGTGGCTCGTCGACCCGATCGACGGCACAGTCAACTTCTTGTATGGCATCCCGCACTACGCCGTGAGCATCGCCGTCGTCGAGGGCGAGCCGGACCCGCTCACGTGGAAAGCGCTCGCGGGTTGTGTCGTCAACCCCGCGACTGGCGAAGTATTTACGGGGAGTCTGGGCGGCGGCGCGCACGTGAACGGTGCCAAACTCCACGTCGCAGATCGAGTCGAGTTGTCGCACGCGCTCGTGGCAACGGGCTTCGCGTACGACTCGGCGACGAGGGGCAGGCAAGGCGAAGCCGTCGCAAAGCTCTTGCCGTTGGTTCGAGATATCCGCCGTCAAGGCACCGCGTCGCTCGACCTATGCTTCGTTGCCGCTGGTCGATACAACGCGTACTTCGAACGCACGCTGAGCCCATGGGACCATGCTGCGGGCGCCCTCATCGCGCGCGAAGCGGGAGCGACCGTGAAGGGGCTTGGGCTTGCCGCGCCGAGCCGTGACTTCATCATCGCCGCCCAACCGGATGTCGCGGCATCCCTCGAGGCGACCCTCAAGGCGCTGGGTGCGACGGCTTAGGTGGAATTCCCCGCCAGCACCGGGTACCCTTGACACGATTCGTTATCTTGTTGTGATGCAGCGTGCGTCCACAGCCGCCGAGAAGTCTGGTCGCCGCCGAATACCGGAGCGGTGACTTAGAGGAGAACCCATGTCAATGCGCGAGCGTGACATGTCGGCGACTCCAGCGAATTCGGCTGCACTGACTCGCCGCGAAGCTCGTGAACTCGCAGGCAAGCCGACGCGCGCGACGCGACCCCCGCGCAACGTTCCGAAGCAAAAGCCCGTGAGGCGGGCTGCATCCAAAATGCTTTCGCTCGGTGCGATGTTGTTTGCGGCGGCACTTTTGGTCGGCATGTCGGTTCCCGCGAACGCCTTCTTGAGCAACGCGAGCGCCGCGGCACCCGAAGTAGTTGCGCACAAGGCGCCGGGCCAAACCCTCGCGGTATCGGCCGAAGCGACAATCGTTGAGACAGCTCGGGATGCCTTCGAGGTCATGTCGTGGGCCGAACAGCTGCGACTCAAGTATGCAAACGTGAGCTACAACTACACCGCGACAACAGGTGCCATCCGCTGGCCCTTCCCCTATTTCGTGCCGATTTCCGACGGTTTCGGACTGCGTGACGCGTCGATCTCCGGCCGAGCACAGCACAATGGCATCGACTTCAATCCCGGCAACGGCGCGCCCATCTACGCAGTGGCGGACGGGATCGTAATTCTTCACACTGATGACCAGTACGGCTACGGCAACAACGTTGTGATCTCACATAACGTCGGTGCGCTCGCGTTCGACAGTCAGTATTCGCACATGCAGACCGGCTCGAGCCCACTCAAGGCGGGCGACGTAGTCAAGGCGGGCGACTTCATCGGGCTCGTGGGCGAGACCGGAAATTCAACCGGCCCGCACTTACATTTCGAGATCCACGTCGGAGGCGTTTCAGTCGACCCGTTCGAGTTCCTCACCGCTAACGCAGTGAACTGATCCACACGGTCGCGTCCCCCGGCAAGGCGCCGCCCGTGATCTCGCCGCTCGACACAACGATGTCGCCAATGGGAAGTTCAACCGCAATGTCGCCCGTGTTGCAAATGACGATGATGTCGCCGTTGCGGAATGCCACGACGTTGTCGTCGTAGCCGTCGAGCCACTCGATTGCTCCTGTGCCGAGCGCGTGAGCGCGTCGAAGCTCGAGCGCGGTTCGGTACAGCTCGAGAGTGCTGCCGGCACCCCTGGCTTGAGCGTCTCTCGCGAAGTGCGCCCAGTCCGCCGACTGCGGCAACCAGCTCTTGCCTGACGGGCTGAAGCCGTAGGCGGGCGCGTCTGCCTCCCACGGGATCGGCACGCGGCATCCGTCGCGGCCATATTTCTCGCCGCTCGTGCGGAACCACGTCGGGTCTTGGCGCGCGGCATCGGGAATCTCGGTATCTTCGGGCAGTCCGAGCTCTTCGCCTTGGTAGATATAGCTACTGCCAGGAAGCGCGAGCATGAGGGATGATGCGGCGCGAGCTCGACGCAAGCCAAGCACGTTGTCGGGCTTGCCGACCGTTGCAGGGCCGATACCCACACCCTGTGCAGGACTGTCCGGGGGCAGCGCGAGTCGTGACGCGTGGCGAACCACGTCGTGGTTCGAGAGCACCCACGTTGAGGGTGCTCCTACCGCCGCGAACGCATCGATCGACTCCGTGATGACGCGGCGGAGTGCGGGGGCCGCCCAGTCGCCGAACATGAACGGAAAGTTGAAGGACTGACTCATTTCGTCGGGGCGCACCCACAGCGCGACCTTGTCGAGAGTGTCGAGCCAGGCCTCCGCGCAAAGAACACGGTCGCCTTCGTACTCGGCGAGCACACTGTGCCAGCCGCGCCAGATCTCGTGCACGCCCTCTTGGCCCCAATACGGAGCGTCTTCCGCCGGCTCGTCACTGAGCTCGCTCGCGCCCATGCTCGCGCCTTCGGCAGGTGGCGTGTAGTCGGGGAGCCCGGCCTTCTTGATCATTCCGTGCGCGACATCCACTCGGAATCCATCAATGCCGCGATCGAGCCAGAATCGCAGGATGTCGTGAAATTGGTCACGCACCCACGGGTTCTCCCAATTGAGGTCGGGCTGAGAGCTGTCGAAGATGTGCAGGTACCACTGGCCGGGCGTTCCATCGGGACGAGAGACGCGCGTCCACATCGAGCCGCCGAATACTGACTGCCAGTTGTTGGGCGGCAGGTCGCCGTTGGTGCCCTTGCCGTCGCGGAACATGTAGCGCTCGCGCTCGACGGAGCCCTCTTCGGCCGAAAGTGCTGCCTGAAACCACGCGTGCTGATCCGACGTGTGGTTGGGGACCATATCCGCGATCACCCTGATGTCGAGATCATGCGCGGTTGCGAGGAGCTCATCGAAGTCGTCGAGCGACCCGAAGATGGGGTCGACGTCGCAATAGTCGGAAACGTCGTAGCCGGCGTCCTTTTGAGGCGAGCGGAAGAAGGGTGACAGCCAGACCGCGTCGACCCCTAGCTCAACGAGGGACGGCAGTCGGTGCGTGATGCCGACAAGGTCACCGATGCCGTTACCGGTGGAGTCGGCGAACGAGCGCGGATAGATCTGGTAGATCACGGCGCTTCGCCACCACTCGGAGCCCGGCGAATTCTCGTGTGCGGGCGCGACGGAAGTCGTGGCACTTTGTGGGGTCATGCGAATACGATACGGTATCGAGGCCGGAGGGCAAGCGCTTGCATGAACCGACTGGATAACGGTTGAATGCGAATTCCGGAGGTCGCAATCGTGGATGCGGGCGCAAATCTGCGTACGCGCCAGCGTGCCAGCGCGCCCGCCACTGGATGCTAGTCTCGTACGGTGCTAAATCGGCGGCTTCGCCTTTTGTGCGCCCCCTTAGCTCATTGGTAGAGCACTTCCTTGGTAAGGAAGAG
>JANNCX010000363.1:0-6608 GCA_031387145.1 Salinibacterium sp. | reverse complement strand
AGCCACCCGCTCCACACTATTACTTGTTACTGGCCGCCCTCGGTAAGAGTCACGTCGAGCGGAGTGTACGAACCACCCACCTCGACGCCGTCATCCGTTAGAGAAGCAAGTGCCGCCTCGATGTACTTATTCGAGTAGGCGGATGCGGCGGGCTTGGCGGTGATCAAGTTGAGTCCGTCTTGGTTGACTGCTGCAAGCGCACCCGCAACGGTCTTAGCCCACGCTGCCTCGTCGATGAGACCGAAGTCACCGCCGGCCCAGATGAGCTTGTTGACCTCATTCATCTGCCAGAGCTGATGAACCGGGCCAACAGGGAATGCCGCTTCGGCGTTTATCGCGGCGTCATACGTGATGGCTGCCGCTTCTTCCGGGTTGTCCCGAGCGAAGATCCAGCCCTTGATGATGGCCTTGAGGAAGCGCACTGCTGCGTCGGCGTATGCCGGGTCTTCGAGGCGATTTGTGTCGGCCCAAATCGCGTCTTGCAGCATCGCGCCGTCGGTGTCTTCGTACGAGACGACATCGAAGTCATCGGGCTGGTAGAGCTCGCCCGTGGCCGGGTTGACGACCTCAAGAATCTGCGCCCACTCGTTGTAGGTCATCGCCTGTGCGGCGTCGACGTCACCATCGAGGAGTGCGTTCATCGAGAAGTCCTGCGTCGTGATCGACACGGTCGACGCGTCGAGACCCTCGGCTGCCATGGCGCCGAAGATCTCCCACTCGTTACCGAATCCCCACGAGCCGATGCGCTTACCCTCGAAGTCGGCGACACTCGAAACCCCGTCACCCTTGAACGACACCTGAAGGGTGCCCGACTTTTGGTAGACCTGAGCGATGTTGGTGAGCTCGGCGCCGGTGGCCTCGAGCGTGCCGAGCACCTTCGGAACCCACGCGATCGCGAAGTCAACGTCACCGGCCACGAGGGCGTCTTGCGGCACGATGTCACCACCCGAGGGGATGATGTCGACCGTGTCGAAGCCTTCCTCCGTGAAGTAGCCCTGGTCGAGCGCGACGTAATATCCCGCAAACTGTGCCTGCGGCAACCACTGCAATTGGAGCTTGATCGACGTGATCGGTTCAAAGTCGCCGGAGGCGTCGGGCGCGGTCGTTGGCGCGGCACAAGCCGCTAGCGCGAGTGCCATAACTGCGCTAACGGATGCGGCGGTGAGGCCGCGTTTGGTGTTCTTTCTCATGCTGTTCCTTTCGTGATGGATTGTGCGGGGGTGCTGCAGGATGCCGGTCAGACCGGCTGTCGCCTCGACACGATCCGCTCAAGAAGCGACGTGACGAGGAAAAAGGTGAGGCCGATCGCAATGCCGGCGACGACGTATGCGAAGGCGAGCGAGGCGCGGCCCGATTTGGCATAGCTCGCGATGGCGGTGCCTATACCGTCGGCGGGTCCACCGAAGTATTCGGCGACGAGGGCGGCGATCACGGCGAGGGAGCTCGCGACGCGCAGACCCGTCATGAGGTACGGGAGCGCAGTTGGCCACGTGAGCACCCAGAACATTTGCGTTCGGTTTGCTCCGGAGGCAAGGAGCAGGTCGCGGTGCACCGGCCGCGTCTGCCGCAAGCCGCGCAGTACGTTGACGAACACGGGGACGAAGGCGGCAAGCGACGCGACCGCGACGCGACCGAACTGGCTGGATGCGCCGAACATTGTGTTGAGAATCGGCGTGATGGCCACGATCGGCACGACCGCGATGGCCGCCACCAGAGGCGCGAGCATGCCGTCGATGGGTCGGAACGTTGCAGCAAGTCCAGCAAGCGCTATTGCGGTGATGGTTCCCACGATCAGCCCGATGAGGGCGTTTGTGGCAGTGATCAGCATGTCTTCAACGATGATGTCCGCGTGCTTGACCAGGTCGCCCCCGATCGCCCCCGGGCTGGGCAGCGCACGCGGCGCGATCTTCAGTACATCCACCGCGACTACCCACAGCGCGAGCAAGATCACGCCGACGACGATGGGCGCCACGATCTGCGCCCACGCGGGCGCGCTGGAGCTATGGGCGGAGGCCATTTCTGGCCTCCGCTGCGCGCTGGAGCTAGGGGCGGAGGCCATTTCTGGCCTCCGCTGCGACGCCAGCGCAGACGGCCGTCCCGGTCGGCTGCTCTCGGGACCTGTCTCACTCATCGCTCGTTCGCCCTCTCGACCGGGGCGCCGTGCAACGCTTCGCGCACGGCAGTCACCCTCTCGAAGAATTCCGGCGATTCTCGAACGGCATCATCGCGTGTCTCGCCAAGAGCGATCGGCAGAATATCTGTAATGCGACCAGGGCGCGGGCTCATGACGACGACACGATCCGAGAGGAACACAGCCTCGGGAATGGAGTGGGTCACGAACACAACGGCAGCACCCGTGTCGGCTGCAATGCGAGTCAGCTCACCCTGCAGATACTCGCGAGTCATTTCGTCGAGGGCCCCGAACGGTTCGTCCATCAGCAGTAAGCGTGGTTGCTCGGCGAGCGCGCGCGCGATGGCGACCCGTTGCTGCATTCCACCTGACAACTGGTCGGGATAGCGGTCAACGAAGTCGGAGAGTCCGACAAGCTCGGCAAGTTCGGTGACTCGTGCGGCTCGCGCGGCCTTGCTTACGCCGTGGAGTTCGAGGGGAAGTTCGATGTTGCGGGCAACCGTACGCCACGGCAGAAGGCCAGCCTGCTGGAAGGCGATGCCGTAGTCCTGGTCGATGCGAGCCTGGCTCGCGGGCTTGCCGAAGATTTCGAGCGCACCCGACGATGGACGGTCGAGGTCGGCAATGAGGCGAAGCAGGGTGGACTTTCCGCATCCGGACGGACCAATGAGAGAGACAAACTCGCCAGCCTCCACCGTCAGTTCGACGCCAGTCAGTGCGACAACATCTCCGGTCTTCGTCGGGAAGACCTTGAGAATGTCGGCCGCCCGAACCGCAAGATTCTTGTCACTCGTCATGCTGTCGCTTCTCCTCTGCGGTAGTTCTTGAGCCCGAGTCCGAGCAGCGCTACGGAGCCGGCGGCGATGAGTCCGAGCGCGATCGCGCCGAACGTCGGCCCCCAGGGGGCGGCAGGGTCACTCGATCCCTGCCCTGCCAGTTGAATGAGCATCCGGCCGATTCCGCCGCGCATGCCAATGGACACTTCGGCCACGACTGCCCCGAGCACGGCGGCGGCGGCCGCGAGTCGCAACGCGGGAAGCAAGTGCGGAACGGCCGCGGGAAAGCGCAGTTTGACGAGGGTGGACCAGTAGCCAGCATCATACGTACGCATGAGGTCAAGGTGACTGCGATCGGGCGTCTCGAGGCCGCGAAGCACGCCCACCGCGACGGGGAAGAACGCGAGGTACGACGCAATAACGGCCACCGAGAGCCATTGCGGAACCGGGAATCCTCCGCGGTCGATCTGTGTGCCGATGCTCGCGATCAGTGGAGCGAACGCGATGAGCGGCACAGTCTGGCTCACGACGATCCAGGGCAGCAGACCCCACTGGGCGAGACGCCAGCGCTGCATCACAACGCCAAGTAGCACACCGACCGCGACGCCGATGAGCCAGCCGACCGCGGCGATGCCGAGCGTCGTGAGGGCTGCCGTGATGACCGGCACGATCAGCGGGGGTGTGTCGCCACCACTTGTCGATTGGAAGAGCCGGGCACCCATGTCCCAGATGTGCGGCATCGCGCGGTCGTTAGTGCGCGGCAGGATCATGAGGCCCGAGCCCGTCTCGCCGTCGATAGCTCCGACGACGAAACCTTCCGCCGGCCCGAGGAATTTGTAGACCTCCCAGACGACCATGACGGCGAGCACGCCGAGCACCCCCCAAAAAACGGCTGCTCGGCTACGAGTCATGCTTTGGCAACGATGTGCTCACGAAGCGCTGGCATCACGGTTTCGCCATACACGCGAAGAGTCTCTTCTTTGTTGTCATGTTGGAGATAGCCAGCGAATTGGTCGACTCCGAGTTCTTTGAGCGCTGTGAGCTTCTCGATGTGTTGCTCGGGTGTACCCAAAATGCAGAACCGGTCGACAATTTCGTCGGGCACAAAGTCCGCGTGAGTATTTCCCGCGAGTCCGTGTTGGTTGTAGTCGTAGCCCTCGCGCGCTGCGATGTAGTCGGTCAAGGCCTTCGGCACCGAGCCGCTCGTGCCGTATTTCGCGACAATGTCTGCCACGTGATTTCCCACCATGCCGCCAAACCAGCGAGTCTGGTTTCGCATGTGCTCCATGTCGGTTCCGATGTACATGGGCGCCGCGACGCAGAACTTGATGGCCATCGGGTCACGCCCTGCGGCGGTTGCGGCATCCCGAACCGTCTTGATCATCCACTCGGCAATGTCGAGGTCGGCGAGTTGCAGAATGAACCCATCACCGACTTCACCCGTGAGCTTGAGGGCGAGCGGCCCATACGCGGCGACCCAGACCTCGACCTCGGAGCCAACGCTCCACGGAAACTGAAGTTGCGCACCGTTGTACTCGACCGACCGCGAATTCGCGAGCTCACGGATAACGTGGACCGACTCGCGCAACGCCTTGAGCGTCGTCGGCGCACCATTCGTGACGCGAACGGCCGAGTCGCCGCGACCGATTCCGATGACGGTGCGGTTTCCGTACATCTCGTTGAGAGTCGCGAAGACAGATGCCGTGACCGTCCAGTCACGAGTCGCGGGGTTCGTCACCATGGGTCCGACGATGACGCGCTTGGTCTCGGCCAGGATCGCGCTGTAGATGACGTAGGGCTCTTGCCATAGCAAGTGCGAGTCGAATGTCCACACGTATTCGAACCCGTGTTGCTCGGCGAGTTTCGCCAAGTGAACGGTGCGGGATGCCGGTGGATTGGTCTGGAGTACTGCTCCGAATTGCATTTCGAGGGTGCTCCTTAGATGAGGTATTGCGAAAGTCCGCGGCGGACGTAACGACCGTCACCACGAGCACCGAGGTACTGATTGTCGTCGACGACGACTTTGCCGCGCGAGAGCACGGTGTCGACGTGACCATCAATCTCGAAACCCTCCCAGGCCGAGTGATCCATATTCATGTGGTGCGTCTTTGTGCGGCCCTCTTCGGGCATACCGATCGACGTGTGACCTGCAGGGTCGTAGATCACGAGGTCGGCATCCGCTCCCGGAGCAATCACACCCTTTTTGCCGTACAAGCCGAACATACGCGCGGGAGTCGTCGACGTGATCTCGACCCATCGCTCGAGCGTGATTTGACCGTCGACGACGCCTTGATAGAGCAAGTCCATGCGGTGTTCGACCGAGCCGATTCCGTTGGGGATCTTCGAGAAGTCGCCGAGGCCGAGCTCTTTCTGGCCCTTCATGCAGAAGGGGCAGTGGTCCGTCGAGACCATTTGGATGTCGTTTGTGCGGATCGCTTGCCACATGTGCGCTTGGTGGCCTTCGGCCTTCGACCGCAATGGAGTCGAGCACACCCACTTCGCGCCCTCGAACCCTGGGGCACCGAGCTGCTCCTCGAGCGAGAGATACAAGTACTGCGGACACGTCTCGCCGAACACGTTTTGACCGTTGTCGCGCGCGGCAGCGAGTTGCTCGACGGCTTGCTTGGCCGACACGTGCACGACGTAAAGCGGAGCGCCCGTGAGGTTCGCGATCATGATCGCGCGATGTGTGGCTTCCTCCTCCATTTGCCACGCGCGTGCGACCCCGTGGTAGTACGGGTCGGTCTTGCCTTGCGCCAAGAGTTGCTTCACGAGCACGTCAATGGCTGGGCCGTTCTCGGCGTGCATCATCGTCATGAGCCCCGTGTCGGCAGACACTTGCATGGCCTTGAGGATTTGCGCGTCATCCGAATAGAAGATGCCCGGGTATGCCATGAAGAGCTTGAAGCTCGAGATGCCCTCGTCGAGTAGCCCCGCGATCGCTTGCAGCGAGTCGTCGTTGACGTCTCCCACGATCTGATGAAAGCCGTAGTCGATTGCGCAGTTGCCCGCGGCCTTCTCGTGCCACGCTGCGAGCCCGTCCATGACGCGCTGCCCAAACGATTGCACGGCAAAGTCGATGATCGTCGTCGTGCCACCCCACGCCGCGGCTCGCGTTCCGGTCTCGAACGTGTCGGATGCCGCGGTGCCGCCGAACGGCAGTTCCATGTGCGTGTGCGCATCTACGCCACCCGGCACCACGTATTTGCCCGTCGCGTCGATGACGCGATCGACGGTTGCCGTGAGGTCGGACCCTAAGAGCACGGAGCCCGGGGCTAGTACGGCGGCGATCGTCTCACCGTCGACGAGCACATCCGCTAGGGAACGCCCCGTGGCGGTAACGACCGTGCCGCCCGTAATCAGCGTCGTTGTCATGGTGCGACCGTCGCCGTGTAGCTGTCGGGCCGGCGGTCTCGATAGAACTGCCACGAATTGCGCACTTCGCGAATCAAGTCGAGGTCGATGTCGCGAATGACGATCTCGGTGTTGTCGGGACTCGCGACCTCGCCGACGTAGTTTCCCCGCGGATCGACGAAGTATGAGCTGCCGTAGAACGTCACCGCGAGGTCGCCGAACTCATCCGTCTCGGTACCGACGCGGTTGTTCGCTCCGATGAAGTACTGGTTCGCGGCCGCCGCTGCGGGTTGCTCGAGCTCCCACAACCGGTTCGAGAGTCCTGGCTTCGTCGCGGACGGATTGAA